>NZ_CP080443.1:307142-614285 GCF_019613955.1 Chryseobacterium sp. LJ668
TAAGTGGTTTAGAAAATCGCTTTATAACTAATGAATTTGATTTCAAACATATCATATAAAAATATAGCATACCTTTTTAGTTGTGCTATATTTTTTGTGTTTACATCCTGTGAAGAAGATCTTACGAAACAAAACGGAAATCGAAGTAAAAATTTCCCTTCACAAATTATCAATAATGCGAAAATCATCAGACGAGACTCAGGTTTTGTAACAATGAAAGCGACGGCTCCAATTATTGAACAATATCAACTGATCGATAGCCCATACACGATTGCAAGAAGAGGCATGAAAATAGAATTTTTCGATAAAAAAAATCCTAAAAAGCCCGGAAATATTACTGCAAAATATGCAAAAATATATGAATATAAGCAGTTCTACGAAGCAAAAGGAGATGTAAGGATACTCACAAGCGATGGACAGCGATTTGCTACTCAGAGCGTTTACTGGGATCAAAAAAAGAACAGAATTTATACAAGAGATACTGTCTATACAACGACTGCAGACGGATCTGTTTTGGTTGGTGCCAACGGAATGACAGCAAAAGATGATTTCTCAGAATATACTTTTTACAACAATTCCGGGGATCTTGATATCAGCAAGACCAAAATCGCAGAGTCTAAAAAATAACTATGATAATGAGTTTTCAAGCAATCGGGTTGATGTCCGGAACCAGCCTAGACGGTTTGGATATCTGTTTTGCAAAGTTTGAAAAACAACAAGCAGCCTGGAAATTTGAAATTTTAAAAGCCGAAACAATTCCTTATTTTAAAGATCTTGAAGATCGGCTACGAAATTCCATTCATTTATCTGCCCAAGAACTTCTCGAGCTTCATTCTGAATATGGATTCTACTTAGGAAAATCTGTTAAAAATTTCATTCAAAAAAATAATATTGAAAACATTGATGTCATCGCATCGCACGGTCATACTGTTTTCCATCAGCCTCAAAAAAAATTCAGCTTACAAATTGGTGACGGTAGAGCCATCAAAATTGAAACTCGTTTACCTGTGGTTTATGATTTTCGTTCACAAGACGTCTTACTGGGAGGAAACGGTGCTCCACTGGTTCCGGTTGGGGATGAATTTCTGTTTTCAGAATACGATGCATGTTTGAATCTCGGAGGATTTTCTAATATTTCATTAAAATTAAAAGACAGAAGAATCGCTTTTGATATTGCTCCGGTGAATATCATATTAAATAAATTAGCCCAAAACTTCAATCAAGATTTTGACAGAAACGGAGATTTAGCCAGACAAGGAAAATTGAATGGGGAATTATTGCAAAAACTAAATTTACTAGAATTTTACAGTCAATCTCATCCGAAATCCTTGGGAATTGAATGGTGCAACGAAAATATATTTCCTTTATTTAGAAGTTTTGATGCAAAAGATATTTTAGCAACATTTACCGAGCATGCAGCTGAACAGATATCAAAAGTTTTTAACGTACATCAATTAAAAAAAATACTTTTTACCGGTGGTGGAACTTATAATTCTTATTTGATTGAAAAAATAAAGGAAAAAACAAAATCAGAAATCATTATTCCTGAAAAGGAAATAATCGATTTTAAAGAAGCTTTAATTTTTGCTTTTATGGGCGTTCTAAAAATCACTGGTGAAATTAATGTTCTCTCTTCCGCCACCGGAAGCAGCCATGACCACAGCTCAGGAATTATTGCATAAAAAAACCTTCATTTCTGAAGGTTTGATCTTATTTATAAGCTTCAATCTTATCGGTCAAAGTATTGATGAAATTCTGAAGCGGTTTTTCAACCATCATTTTGATAAAAGGATTAAATTTTCCTTCAAAAAGCATCTGAACTTCTGTCTGATTCTCGCTAAGAGGCTTCATCGTTGCGGTAAGAGCGAAATCTAAACTCGAGCTTGCAGATGTCAAAACTGCTTTTTCTTCGGTTACTTCATCGATCTTTAAGGCGATTTCGGGCATACCCTGAAGTCCGAATTTGAACCCATCTTCTCTGCTTTCAAACTTCTGAAGACCGTCTGGCATAAAATCTTTGTAGTTTTCAGGTTTTTTTAACAACTCAGATAACTCTTTAGATGATTTATTGACAACAATTTTTCGTCCTTCTAAATTCATTTTTTTATTTTTGTATTAAATTCTTACAAATGTATAAAGTTTTTGTGAACGAAAAAAAATTATTACTGTCTAAGCAGTCTGAAGCCTTAGAAAAAACTCTGAAATATGACAGTTTCACAACTTTAGAGATTGCACTTGATCTCCTTCAAAACACTTCGGTAAAAGAGCTGAATGTTTACGGAGAAGAGATTGATGAGATTTGGGAAGAATTTAAAAAACTTTTCAGAATTATTGAAGCAGCAGGTGGTATCGTCAACAGACCCGACGGAGATATTCTTTTCATTAAAAGACTAGGAAAATGGGATTTGCCGAAGGGTAAAATGGAAAAGGGTGAATCTCGCGAGGAATCTGCCGTAAGAGAAATCGAAGAGGAAACAAACTTAAGAAATGTTGAACTTTTAGATTTCATCAATACGACTTACCACATTTACGTCGAAAGAAATGGTGATAAGGTGCTGAAATACACGCATTGGTTTGAAATGAATTTTGATGGTGAAGATACCTCCAGACCACAACTGGAAGAAGGTATCACAGAGGTCGCATGGAAAAATACCGCGCAAATCGAAAGTGAAGTTTTTCCGAGTACTTTTAAAAACATCAAACTGATTATCAAAGAATTTTGGGAGACGAAATCTAAATAAAATCAATTGCTTTTTCTAGAGAAATTCCTCTTGAAGCCTTCAACAAAACATTTTCTGACTGAATTTTGTTTGAACTAAGGTATTGGATCAACTCAGCAGTATTTTCAAAGGATTTTGATGAATCATTTACTGTCTTAAAGTGTTTTCCCACGGTAATAATTTCATTAAAACCTAAATCGTGGGCAGTTTTCAGAATGTTCTGATGTTCCGCAACACTGTCGTCCCCCAACTCCAGCATATCACCGATAACAATAGTTTTCGTTCCTTCAAATGTAATAAAATTATACAGAGAAGCCGTCATCGAACTTGGGTTTGCATTGTAGGTATCCAAAACTAAAGTTCTACCTTCTTTTTTTACAATCTGCGAACGCATATTAGTGGGCGTATAATTTTGTATTGCTTCTTTTATTTGATTAAAATCTACATCGAAATGAAGTCCGAGGCTCGCGGCAGCACAAAGATTCGTAAAATTATAATCTCCTGTAAGCTGAGATAATGCTTTCATATTTTTATAATCTAGCCCTACAAAATGTTCATCTGAAAAAATTTCAAAAAAATAATCTGATGTACGTTTTCCGAAAGTAATTTTAGAATTATAATCAGTCGTTTTTTCCACCTGAATCTGATCATTTTCATTAATCAAAATTGTCTGGCGATTGTTTTTGAGGTAATTATACAATTCAGATTTACCTTTGATCACCCCTTCAAAACCACCGAAACCTTCTAAATGAGCTTTTCCGAAGTTGGTTATATAACCTAAGTTGGGTTTAGCTAAAGTACAAAGCAACTCAATTTCTCTCTGATGATTGGCGCCCATTTCGATAACCGCCATTTCATGTTCTGGCTTTATTGATAAGATGGTAAGCGGAACCCCAATATGGTTATTTAAATTACCATACGTGTACTGAACATTATATTTTTGAGACAATACCGCATGAATCAGTTCTTTCGTTGTCGTTTTGCCATTACTTCCTGTAAGACCTATAATCGGGAGCTTAAGTTGATTTCTGTGGTGAATCGCAAGATTCTGCAGAAACTCTAAAGTTGACGGAACATAGAATACATTTTGATCTTTATTTTCAAAAGTGTCATCTTCAACAATTACTGCCAAAGCACCATCACTGATCGCTTTTTCTGCTAAAGTAGCTGCATTGAAATTAGCTCCGGAAAAGGCAAAGAAAATATCATTGAGATTAATTTTTCTACTATCAATTGTTACTTTTTCAGCTTGTAAAAATAAAGGATAAAACTGTTCTATGTTCATTCGTCAAAAATAAAAAAACCTCCCGAAAGTTCAGGAGGTTTTTTACAAGTATTTTGAAATATTATCTTCTTGTTCTAGATTTATCGTTCACTCTAGCATCTTGCGCTACACGGAAACCGATCCAACCATAACCAGAAGCCTGGTTTTTGTATCTTCTCTGTCCCGGATCCAGCCAATATGCAGAATCTTGCCAAGAACCACCTTTGATCACTCTGATATCATTGGTCATTGCGGATGTTCTTTCTTTTGTATCTTTCTGCAATACTACTTTTCCGTTTCCGTCAACTACGAATCTTGTTGTAGGAGCGTTGTACATATTGTAAGAAGCCGAAGAGTCACTAGCATTTCTATAATTCAGTGAAGACATTCTATCACCATCTCTATAGTTTCTGTAATCAGCAATTGTTTCTCTTTCGAACTGACCTGGAAGGTTTTTGTAAACCAATCTTCCGTCAGCTAATGTGTCATATTTAATAGTACCTTCGTCTACCATTTTGTAAGTTCCGTCTCCGTTTCTTACGATAGCTTGAGGCATATTTCCTCTGTAGTAGTTAAAATCGTTTGCATCTTCATCAATGATTGGTCTGTAAACATCAGCTGTCCATTCAGAAACGTTTCCAAACATACCATACACACCGATATCATTTGATGGGAACTGTCTTACATCTGAAGTCTGTGCTGCACCGTCATTTTTCCAACCAGGTAGTCCAGAATAATCACCTCTACCTTGTTTGAAGTTAGCCAAGATCATCCCTCTATCTTTACCCTTAGTACCTCTAAGTCTATCGATTTGCGGTTTCTTCTCTGTATAACTGTTATACTCTCTATTTTTCTCCATTCCAAGAGCAGCATATTCCCATTCTACTTCTGTAGGAAGTCTGAATTTAGTAACCATTGCCGAGCTAGGAGATCTGTTGGCAGAAAGCAATCTTTGGTTGGTAGTTTTCATACCAGATTTTTGTGCCAATCTCTGCTCATTGATGTAGCCTTGCATTTCAGGATCATTCGATTTGAATTTATCCATGTTGAAAGCGGTTCCACCTTGGTTATTCGATTCGTTGATATACAAATCTTTTGCAATAATACCTGCCTGCATTAAAGCTTTTTCGTTCGCTCTGTCTGTCAACCATTCACAGTATCTGTTTGCCTGAGTCCAAGAAACACCTACTACCGGGTAATAATCATAGTTCTGATCTCTGAAATAGGTTTCGTTAAGATCATTTCTAGATAATTTATTATCCCATAATAAAGTATCAGGTAAAGCACCGTTGTAGATTTCCTTGAAACTTGGATCACTTGGAGGGAATACATACTTCAACCATGTAAGGTATTCGCGGTATTCGTAGTTAGTAATTTCTGTCTCACCGATAAAGAATGAACTTACCTGCATTCTGCGAGGCGAGTTATTCCAATCGTGCATTACATCATCTTTCACTAATCCCATGGTAAAAGTTCCACCTTCAACATATACCATTCCTGGCCAACCTTTCTGCTTTTGTTGCTTTCCTGCAAAAAACCAACCTTGTTTTTCGTTTGGTTTCCAACCTGTCTTGCTGACAAATTTTTTAGTACCGCCTCCTTTGCTGGTACTAGACCCCCCACAGCTGGTTAATGCAAGTGTAGAACTTAATGCTATTAATGAAAACAACTTTAGTTTTTTCATAGTCGATATAAATATTATTCAAAGTACAAAGAAAAAATAAATTATTCAATAAATCAAGTAAAGATTTGATTTTTTTTGAAACGTTAACAAATTAATTTTATTGTATCACTGTTTAATTCTAAAATTTTCATTTATTTTGTAATTTAGAAATTTCAAAAACCAACATGAGACTAAAAACGACTCTATTCTTCATATTCGCTTTAATATCAACGACTTGGGCTCAAAGAGTTTCCATAGAATGGGACGGAGCAAAAATCGAAGACTTCGGCGATGTAAAAAAGAATCTTCCCAATTTTAAAAATGAAGGTTTTTCTTTCAGCCAAAATAATGTTTTCATCCTGAATAAGCAAAAAATAGGTGAAAATCAACTGAAAGTTTCTAATCTTGTTTGGGAAGCTATTTCAAATAAGGATTTATTCGACCTCAATAAAGATCTTTTACCCGATAACGATATTGCAGATATTAATTATTACTATCTGGAAGGTGAAAGATTTGCTAACATCAATGTTGGACTGTTTAAAAATATAAACGGAAGAATCCAAAGATTGTCTTCATTTGAAATTACTCCGTCCAATTTACCTGTAAATTTCAGTGCCCAAAAAGTAGGAACAACCGTAAACCCTTTATCAACAGGAGGTTTTTATAAAATTAAGGTTGATAAGTCGGGGATTTTCAAAATCACTACGCAATTTTTAAAAGATATAGGAATCAATCCATCAAACGTAAATCCTAAAAATTTCAGGATCTATGGAAATGGGGGAATTATGCTTCCGGAACACAATCAGGATGTGAAATACAGCGCCCTGCAAGAAAACTCTATACAGGTTGTTGGTGAAGATGACGGTGTCTGGAATGATGCTGATTATGCTTTGTTTTATGCTCAGGGTCCGAATGGTTATAATTTATACAATATATCAAACGGAAATGGGTTTAAAAGAAATGAAACCAGAAGTGACGACAGCGAAAATGTAAAAAATATATACGAAGATTTTTCTTACTACTATATCAATTACGATAAAGGTGCCGGTAAAAGAGTGCAAAATGTTGATTTAAATCTTCCTGCCACAGCTCCAATTACAAGATATGATGAGTATCAGGTAATTAACAACGATCAGAAAAATTTATTGAAGGTCGGGAGAATATGGGTTGAAGATCAGTCTTTTTCTACTGAAAAAACCATTACATTTACTCTGAATTCTCCAATACAGGGTTCCGACCTTATCAGATACAGGACACAAGTAGTAGGTTATAAATCTCAGCAAAATAATGTAGCTTTTACCATAAATAATCAAAATCCTGTTACATTAGATGTACCTCCGAACGCTTCAGGGTACGCGTACGATTTTTTTCCTTTACGCTATAAAGGTACAATTTCCAGTTTAAGTGGTAATCAGATTATCTTCAAATACAATCCTAATATTGCGACCAATCCTAATGGTGCTTTTCATCTTGATTATGTAGAGGTGCAATATAGAGAAGATCTTAAATTCAATGGAAGCCAGATGAATTTCCGGGATTTTTCTCTTCAGAGCGGATCAAATACCACGTATGGTTTTAGCATTTCTTCCACTGCAAATATGGAGCAGGTTTGGGATGTTACCGATATCACCAATGCAAACAGAAGAGTAAACAAAGCTGGAGGTTCGGGTACATTTAATTTTGCTTACAATACTGCAAATCCTGATTTTAATAATGAATTTGTAGCCTTCCGGGCAGATGCAGCATTTAGTCCGCAGTTTGTGGAAAGAATCAATAATCAAAATCTTTCTGCATTACAGAATGTAGATTACCTGATTATCACTACACCTGAAATGATGTCTCAAGCACAGAGACTGGCCAATTATCATCAGACAAAAAATAATTATAACGTACAGATTGTAGACGCCACAAAAATTTATAATGAATTTGGAAGCGGAAGCAGAGATCTTACAGCAATCAGAGATTTTGTAACAAAACTCAACACTCCTCTCGGAAGCTTAAAATATGTTTTTATTTTAGGAGATGCATCATATGATTATAAAAACAGGGTTCCAAATAATTCAAATATTGTTTCAAGTTATCAGAGTGAAGATTCGGGTGATTTTGTAAGCTCATTTGTTACCGATGATTATATTGTGATGACAAAACCTCAGACAACCACATTCATTACAAATAATTTACCTGACCTTCCTGTGGGAAGAATTCCAGCGGCAAATCCTACCGAAGCTGGAAATATGATGGATAAAACAATGGCCTACTACAACTCATTATCCGGCCAGTCTACGCCATTCGGAGAATGGAGAATGAAACTTGATTTTGTTGTTGATGACGATAATGACGGCGGAGTTCCGTTCCATACAGTCATGAATAATACACTACAAAGCACATTTGAAATTCCTGCAAATACAACGCTTAAAGAATATAACGTTCGAAAATTATATCTGGATGCTTTTCAGGCTCAAAGTACAGCGGGTGGACAAAGATATCCTCAGGTCAATCAGGCAATTTCGAATGACTTAGGAAACAGCCTTTACCTTTTTTACCTCGGACATGGTGGAATTAATGGTTGGGCGCAGGAAAGGGTTTTCACTTTAGATGAAATTCAGAATGCCAATAACTTTTCTAATGTATACAGCAGATTTCCTTTTGTATCTACCATTACCTGTGAATTTACACTTTGGGATGAGCCGGGAACCGCATCTGCAGGAGAACAGTTAATGAAACTAAAACAAGGTGGAGCAGCTGCCATGATTACTTCAAGCCGTGCTGTAGGTGTGGGATACGGACTTGATTTTACAAACCTCTACACCAAAGATATTTTTAAATTGGTAGGTGACGACTTTTTGCCAATAGGTGATACACATCTTAACGCAAAAAAAACAAGAGGTGCAGATCCCAATCACCTTAAGGTAAATCTTTTAGGAGATCCCGCAATGAAATTGAGCAGACCTAAAAGATTATTAGTAATTGACGGAATTGAAACTCCAGTTCCGGGTTTGATCAGAGGACTGGATTTTGTAAAAATTACAGGCCATATCAACAATGCCAACGGAACTACGAATACAACATTCAACGGAAGAGTGGTCATTAATATTTTCGATAAAAGATTAAACAAAACAACCTTAAATAATGATGGTGGACTTACTCCTGTTTTAAATTATACAGAAGAAGGAAGTGCGATTGTAAAAGCTTCAGGAACTGCGGTTAACGGAGTTTTCAAAGTTGAGTTCTATGTCCCGAAAGATATCAACTATGCAGTGGGTGAAGGAAGATTGCTGGGATATGCTGATAATAAATCGATTGATGTTTTTAACAATCAGTCAGTTCAGGTAGGTGACATCAACCCTAATGGAATCAATGATAATGAGCCGCCAAAAGTAAAATTGTACATGAACAATACGAATTTTGCAAATGGTGGAATTACAAACCAAAGTCCAATGCTTTTAGCCTGCGTAACAGACGATACAGGAATAAATTCTACAGGTTCTGGTATTGGTCACGATATTACTGTATATTTGGACGGACAAATTATTAATACCGTAGTTTTAAATGACTTTTTCGCTTCAGGTGAAGGAAACGGATGTTTAAGTCCCAGTTTGGCAGATTACCAAAAAGGAAATGTAACATACCCTTTCAGGAACTTATCGTTAGGACAGCATCAGCTCACATTTAAAGTTTGGGACATAAACAATAATTCGACAACTGAAACGTTAAACTTTGAAGTTAAAGATGAAGCCGATCAGCATTTAGTAATCAACAGACCGCTAAACTGGCCAAATCCTTTTACGAATAAAACGTATATACATTTTGAGCACAATTGTGATGATATATTGGATGTAAATGTTCAAATTTATACGATTACAGGAAAATTAGTAAGAACATTAAGTCAGCCGGTAGTTGCAGAACCTTTCCTACAGGGCTTTAGAACGCCTCGCCAGGCAATAGAATGGGACGGAAAAGACGATTTTGGTGACACAGTAGCAAAAGGTACGTATATTTTTAAGATATTTGCAAAAAGCCAAAATCAAGAAAAATGTAAAGGAAGTGCTACAGCTGTAGAAAAAATGGTACTTTTGAAGTAAAATAATAAATAATTGAGAATATCAATAAAAAACTGATAATATATAAAAGACAACATATGAATTTAACTACTAAACTGCTTTTGGGGATTGGTTTTAGTGCTGGGTTTTTAGGCTATGCACAGGATTTGAGTCAGGTGAGACCTGTTTTAACCGGAGCTCCTTTTCTTAGAATTGCACCTGATGCAAGATCCGGAGGTATGGGAGATCAGGGGGTCGTTACTTCCCCGGATGCTTTTTCTCAATTCTGGAATGCTGCAAAATATCCTTTTAGCAGAACAAGTTCTTCTGTGGGTATCAACTACACACCATACATGGGGAAACTTACAAATGATGTATTCTTATTGTATGGAGCTTTCCATAAATTTATAGGTCAGGAAGAAAGATCTACAATTTCTGCAAGTATTTATTATTTCAATATGGGTGAGGTAGACCTTACCTCATTAGTAGGTAACGAAGTTACTTCTAACGGTACTTCAAAACCCAATGAATTCTCGATTGATGTAGCTTACGCGCTGAAATTTTCAGATTCTTTCTCAGGAGCTGTTACCGGTAGATTCATACGTTCAGATTTGGCCGGAGGATTCAACACAGATACCACTATTAAACCCGCAAATTCATTCGCAATAGATGTTTCTGCATACTACACTTCACCGAGATTTTCAAGTTTTGGAGGGTATGATGGTAAATTAAATGGAGGTTTTTCAATAAGCAATTTAGGTCCGAAATTAGACTATACCGGAAACGAAGAATCAAGATCCTATCTTCCTACTATGGCAAGATTAGGGATTGGTTATGACATGTATCTGGATGATGTAAACAGAGTTGGCTTGAGTCTGGAAGGTTCAAAAATATTAGTGCCGGGTTCAGAATTCGTAGGAAATGACCCAAACACAAGACAGCCGATCTATGCAGTGCCCAACGTAGGAGTAATGTCAGGAATTGGTAAATCTTTCAAAAATCCTGAATCCATTATGTATAGCGGTGCTTTAGAATATTCTTATGATAATGCGTTTGCTGTACGAGGAGGTTATTTCCACGAAAGTGATGTGCAGGGAGCAAGACAATTTGCAACTGCCGGTATCGGATTAAAATACCGTTCTTTTGGATTGGATATCTCTTATCTCATCAATATGTCTAAAATCAATACTGCACTTGATAACACGTTGCGTTTCGGACTTACCTGGAACATCGGTGACGAAACTTCTAATGTAGATAACTAAGAATAACAGAACATATAATACAAAAGCTCCATCAATATGGAGCTTTTTTCATTTTAAGATTATAAAAATTTACCTATTATTTTTATGATGGCAACTATTTCCGCTTTCCAACACCACTGTTTTTTCCTCTGATGAATCTTTGCAAAATGAGCTCCGTTCAAACCTAATGAAGTGGTTCGATTATTTAAATGAAAAAAATAATAAATCTTATCAAGTCGGGCTGCTGTAATTTGACAATTGAAGATTGATAATTAGAATAAATTGTTATTACTCAATCTTAAAATTATTCCAAAACAAAATAGGTAAGTCATTCTAAATATTATATATTAACAAAATATGTTCGCAAAAGTCTCATATTTATAAGGCTTTTTTATTTTTCAATAATTATTTTTGTACAATGAATTATTCTTCTGAGCTAAAAAAAATCGTTACCAGCCAATATGTATATTCCTCCATTAGGATTACATTGGCAACGGTTATTCCGTGCTTGGTGCTTTCCTACTTTGGTTTGCTAAAAGAATATTTCTTATTTCCTTTGGGAACAAGCTTTGTTGCATTGACAGATCAGCCCGGACCGTTCATCCGAAGGAGAAATTCACTAACGTTTGCCATTTTCTGTTTCGTTATTGTTTCAGGAATTGCGAGTTTAGTTAAAGGCATTATTCCGTTAGTCATTTTAGAAATCATCCTTTTCGGAATGTTCTTTTCTCTTATTGGGGTTTACGGACAGAGACTTGCCGCGGTGGGATCATTAGCTTTGGTTGTTTTAGCTATATTTATCGACGGGCATTTAACCGGGGTCAATATTTTGAAGAGTTTATTGATTTTTGCATCAGGCTGCATCTGGTTTCTATTAATTTTTCTCGTTGTTACCACGATTCAGCCCTATAAATTAGCCAGTCAGATGATTGGTGAAAACTATCTGCAGCTTGCCGAATTTTTAAAAATTAAAGCCAATTTTTATCAGAAGAATCCGGATTTTGATCGCTTAAATACACAAGTTATCGCTAAGCAGATTGAGATCAAAAACCTGCAGGAAGAAACCCGTGAAACTGTTTTTAAAACCCGGACCATCGTCAACGAATCAACGACTATCAGCAGATTATTGATGTTGATGTTTCTGAATTCGATGGATCTGCATGAAAAGCTGATGACTTCAGAAAGCGATTACAAAAAGCTTCAACAAAGTTTTGAAGATTCCTCTATTCTAGTTCAGATTCATGATTATTTAAATATACTTTCCGAGGAAATTGCTAACATCGGGATTTCATTACAAAGCAGCACGCGAGCAAGGCCTATTTTTAACCTGGAAGCCCGTTCGCAGGATTTAAATGTTCATTATTTTGAGCTGCGAAACCACCAGATGAATCCTGACAACCTCGAGAACTTTATGGTTCTTAGACAAATCATGATGCGCATCAATGAGATTACAAAAGAGATCAAAGAAATTTACAGTGTTTTTGCTCAAAATGTAAAATTGGCGAAAAGTCTTTCCACAGGTCTGGATTTGAAAAAATTTATGCCGAATGAAGAAAAAATCAACTTTAAAGTTTTAAAAAGCAATATTTCTTTAAGCTCATCACACTTCCGTCATGCCATTAGAATCACAACCGCTTTATTATTGGGATATCTCGTTTCGCAGCTTCCGTTTTTAGTAATCGGTCATACGTATTGGATATTAATTACCATCGTGGCAATTTTAAAACCCGCCTACTCTATTACCAAACAGAGAAACCTGTTGCGTTTTTATGGTACGCTTGCAGGTGCAGTGATTGCATATGCTATTCTGTACTACGTTCACATCAGTGCTATTTTATTTGCAATTCTTCTGCTGAGCATGATTTTATGTTTCAGCTTGTTAAAAGGAAGATATTTTTGGGCAGTGTTGTTTATGACCATGTACGTTTTCATGAGTTTTAATTTTTTAAACCCGGGAAATATCAATGTGATCTTTAAAGATAGAATTGTAGACACTGTAATTGCGGGAATTATTGCTTTTTTGGTTTCTTATATTGTGCTTCCGGTTTGGGAACATACCCAGAATTTAGAATTGATGAAAAAATCAGCAGAATGCAACCTCACTTATTTTCATAGCGTGATGGCTAAATTTCTGAATGAAGATTTTGATATTGAAGATTACAAGGTAAAACGAAAAAACGCCATTATTTCACTCGCCAATCTTTCCGATAATTTTCAGCGAATGATTTCTGATCCCAAAAACCAGCAGAAAAAGCTGGAAATCGTCCATCAGTTTGTAGCAACCTCACATTTGATTACAGCCTATACCGCTTCTCTTTCCCAATACTCTAAAAACAATGAAAAATATCCTGAAATAGATTCTGAGAGCTGGACAAAAAAAATTGAGGCAGAAATGAATCAGGTTTCCGTATTGCTGAAGGGAGAAAAAATTAACGAGACCCTGAAAATGGACAGCCGTCTGGAACCTGAAGATTCTTCCATTGAGAATTTACTGATCCAAAGGAAATCTGAACTTTTGGAAAATGAAATTTTCGACCGCAGAGACCCGAATAAGATTTCACATTTAACAGAGCTTAAAAACATCCATGATGTATTGGAATTGATCTACGATGTCGCAAAAGAGCAGCGAAAAGTAATTCAAACCTACAGCGCAGAGAGTACTACTCTTCCACAATCGTAAAACAATAATCGTCAAAGAACTTCACACGGGCTTTAAACTCATCTGAAATTTTGTCGTCATGTACTCTGCAGCTGATGTCAAAAAGATGTTTGAGTTCGAAAGGTTTCACCTCATAATTTTTCTTGAGCGACCAGTATTTTGAATGGTGAATTTTATACATACTTTCTTTCACGCTCCAGATAATTGTATAAAAAGTTGCTGCATTTTCAGCAGGAATAAATCCTCTTTCGTTCTCATATGTGAATTTGTCGATAACGCGTAAAATTTTAGGATGAAATTTTTCAATATCAATTCCTATTTTATTTTTTGAAATAGCAATCGCAGCAAAAGGAAAAGAGTGGGTAATTGAAATTTCTGCATCATTTGGCGATAGAAAAGGCTCTCTTTCTTTGTATAGAATTTTTGAATTGGGCTTTAAACTTTTTAAAAGCTTGCGAACCATCAAGACTTCCAGTAATTTTTTTGGATGGTAATCTTTTACTTTATCGACATTTTCCGGCTCCAGAAGCTCATCAGGATTTAATTCTTCACCTTCCTCATATTTCCAGATGAAAATGGTTGCATTGTTGTCAGAAAAATCACGGTAAAGTGGCATTGGGTTTTTGTTTAAAGAGTAAAAGTAATAAAAAAGAAACGAATGCCTGAGATAGGAAGCGGTTGGCAAAAATATCTTTCCCTATAAATTTTTGAATGGGCAGAAACCCTAATGCTCTTTTTCCATTATCAATCTAGCAATCAAAATAAACGATAATAATCATATACAGGAACTTAATATGCGGTTTTTTTATCTTAATTATATGTTGTAATTTTGCACTTAATTATTTGAAATTAAACTTATTCATAAGATATGAGTACTACAACACAATACATTCCTTATAAAGTTAAGGATATCACCCTTGCAGAATGGGGAAGAAAAGAAATTACTTTGGCAGAAGCAGAAATGCCAGGCTTGATGTCTATCCGTGAAGAATTCGGACCTTCTCAGCCATTGAAAGGTGCAAGAATCGCAGGATGTCTTCATATGACGATCCAAACTGCAGTTTTGATCGAAACTTTGGTTGCTCTTGGAGCTGAAGTTACCTGGTCTTCTTGTAACATTTTCTCTACGCAGGATCATGCTGCTGCTGCAATTGCTGCTGCAGGAATCCAAGTATATGCTTGGAAAGGTCTTGACGAAGCGTCTTTCGACTGGTGTATCGAGCAGACATTATTTTTCGGTGAAGACAGAAAACCATTAAACATGATTTTGGATGATGGTGGAGATTTAACCAACATGGTGTTTGATAAATTCCCTGAATTTACAAAAGACATCAAAGGACTTTCTGAAGAAACGACAACCGGAGTTCACAGATTGTACGAAAGAATGAAAAACGGAACTTTGGTAATGCCTGCAATCAACGTAAATGATTCGGTGACCAAATCTAAATTCGACAATAAATACGGATGTAAAGAATCTGCAGTAGATGCTGTAAGAAGAGCTACAGATATTATGTTGGCTGGTAAAAGAGTGGTTGTTTGCGGATATGGTGATGTAGGTAAAGGTACTGCTGCATCTTTCAGAGGAGCTGGATCTATTGTTACAGTAACTGAAATCGACCCAATCTGTGCTTTACAGGCTGCAATGGACGGATTTGAAGTAAAAAGATTAGATACTGTTGTTGATAATGCAGATATTGTAATCACTACAACCGGTAACTTCAACATCGTAAGAAAAGAACATTTCTTAAAATTAAAAGATAAAGCGATCGTTTGTAACATCGGTCACTTCGATAACGAAATCGATATGGCTTGGTTGAACGAAAACTACGGTCACACAAAATCTGAAGTGAAACCTCAGGTTGATATCTATACGTTAGAAGAAGGTAAAGAAGTAATCATTCTTGCAGAAGGCAGATTGGTCAACCTTGGTTGTGCAACAGGTCACCCAAGTTTTGTAATGTCTAACTCTTTCTCTAACCAGACTTTGGCTCAGATTGAACTTTGGACCAACTCTGAAGCTTACGGAAACGAAGTGTATATGCTACCAAAACATTTGGATGAAAAAGTTGCTGCTTTACACCTCAAGAAATTAAGCGTTGAGTTAGAAGAACTTTCTACAGAACAAGCTGAATATATTGGTGTGGATGTGAAAGGACCTTACAAGCCAGAATATTACAGATACTAAGATTTAATCTTATAGTGATAAAATCCCATTATTCAACATAATGGGATTTTTTATTAAAACCCTTTAAAGCTCTCGTTGAAATACTTACTTTTGAGCAATTAAATTAAAAATGAAAATTAAAAACTACCTTTTCCTAAGCTTAATAAGTTCTGCAGCATTATTGAACAGCTGCAGCAATACGGATGAAAATGAGACAACCAATCCTGCGGAACCAAAAATATTATTAAGCAAAGTTACAACAACATTTTACGGTAATCCTGCAAATCCTGATACAGATATTGCTACACTTACCTACAATAGTCAGGGAGAATTATTAAAAATACTTTCAGAAGATAAAAGTTCAAGTTTTGAGTACGACAACTCAGGCAAACCCTTAAAAATAAACTATTACAAAGCTGACGGAACATTAGATTATTATTCTCTATACATTTATAATGGTGATCAACTATCGACTATCAAAGCAATTTATAGCAATCCTGACTACAATAGAACCATCAATTATACCTATGAAAATGGTAAAGTGATAACTTCTACTCTATGTCAATCTGCAAACTGTACAGATCCGAGTATCTTTACATACACTTACAGTGGAGAAAATATCACAGTAGAAACATACATAACTGGCAGTACTTTTTCTATGTCAACAAAACGTGAATATTTATATGATAATCAACTCAATCCTTTTACTTACACCAATAAATATTTTAAAGTTTCAATGGGTGGAGCTTATGTTTTAAGTAAAAATAATTATACTACAGAGAGAATCAGCTATAAAGATGGTGCAGGCAATTGGATACAGAATCAACAAATTATTTATAATGTTCAGTATAACAGCGCTCAGTTACCTTCTCAAGTAATTGGAAAAACTTCAAACGGGAATGATTATGTTAAACATAATTACGAATATATCACTCAATAATAAAATGAAAATTTTTTCTTTGATTAAATCTTTCATACATTCAACTACAAAATCTGAAATGCTGCCACAATAGAATCCCGCACAAAAATCAAACTGTTAAAAAACTCTTTAAGGATAGGGAAAGTATTATAAATTACAAGCTTTCATTAAAAAATAATATATTTGACCTCACATTAAATAAAAACAACAATTATGAAAAAACAGGGCGTATCAAATGCGTTTGTAGCAGCATCATGGGTTGCTTTGGGTGCCGGAATGATAGGATTCATCGTAGGTCTTGTACGTGCCGAAATGCAATTGAATGAAAAAGGATATTACTTCACGATTCTGCTTTACGGTCTATTTGCCGTAGTATCTTTACAGAAAGCCGTGAGAGACAGAATGGAAAACATTAAAGTAACTGATATTTATTACGGAATCTGCTGGTTTGCCACTTTATCATCCATCGTTCTGTTAACCATTGGACTTTGGAATGCCACGATACTTCCGAGTGAAAAAGGTTTTTATGCCTTTGCATTTTTACTGGCTCTGTTTGGTGCAATTGCCGTCCAGAAAAACACGCGGGACAATATGATGGAAGATTAAATCATACAGCTCACCAGATTTGGTGGGCTTTTTTTCGGTATTTATTTATTCACAAAATATAGACCTATTTCAAAAAGTATTATATTTGCTATTGTATTTATATTGATAAAATCGCAACAGTATTTTTTTATCATTAGGAATATTTTAGAATATCATTTTATTTAAAATAAGTTTGGAAAGTATTCCACCTGTAATTTTTGACCAATCACCAAAATATAACCATGAAAAAACTATTACTATTCGCGATCTGCATCCTCTTTTTCCAGATTACAAAAGCGCAAGACGAGTTTATTACTATTTGGAAGCCAAGTAATATATCTACACAGGCTATTTCAGGCGGCGTTCTATCCACCTCTACACAGATCTGGTTTCCGGGAAGAGGAAATAATTATAATGTGTCTTGGGAAGAAATAGGATATCCTTCGCATAATGGCAGCTTATCAAACATTTCTTCTACTCTGCATTTCCTCATTGATTTTGGAACTCCACAAAATCCCGTTGCAGCAAATGCGACATACCGCGTAAAGGTAAGCAACGGAAATGGAACTTTTCAAAGAGTGAAATTTTATGATCCTTTGGGTTCTATTTTTTTTGGAGACCCAAGTAAAATCTTACAAATTGAACATTGGGGGAATATTGTATGGACCAATATGGATTTTGCTTACTCATCCTGCCCACATTTGGATATGACTGCAACAGATACACCCAATTTAACCAATGTTACAAGTTTCGAAAGCATATTTTTTTCTTGCGCTTCTCTTGTCGGCAACAGCAGTTTTAATAATTGGGATACTTCAAACGTGACAGACTTACAGGCTGCGTTTTCAAACAGCCCGTTATTCAACCAGCCTCTTAGCAATTGGGATACTTCTAATGTTACAAGAATGATCTTGACATTTGCACTCTCTACATCATTTAATCAAAATATTAATAATTGGGATACTGGGAATGTTCAAACTTTTAATGCCATGTTTTTTAATGCAAGCGCGTTCAACCAACCTTTAGAAAATTGGGATACCTCTAGTGCAATAGAGATCGAATTAATGTTTTCAGGGGCTCTTTCATTTAATAAACCTATCGGAAATTGGAATACTGCAAATGTCACAGATTTTCAAAGAACTTTCTTGAATGCACCCAATTTTAATCAGCCTATAGGAGATTGGGACACTTCGAGCGGAATTTATATGAATGGAATGTTTCAAAATGCAACGGCGTTTAACCAAGATATTAAAGATTGGAATACCGCAAATGTTACTTCTATGATGAGTATGTTTCAAAATGCAACATCTTTCAACCAAGATATTAAAGATTGGAATACCGGAAATGTTATCCACTTAAACAGTATGTTTCAGAATGCAACCTCCTTTAACCAAGATATAAAGAATTGGAACACTTCAAATGTAACAGTAATGAATTCAATGTTCCAGAATGCAACGTCATTTAACCAAAATGTCGGTAAGTGGAATACAGGACAGGTAACGACTATGAATAATATGTTCAATGGTGCAACAAATTTTAATCAAAGTCTAGGAAGCTGGAATCTTTCTTCCCTTACGTCTGCGAGTAATCTATTTCTAAATTCTGGAGTCAATTGCCAAAACTATGACAGCACGCTTTTAGGATGGAGTAATAATCCCTTAACTCCACAAAACATAAGTATTTCCAATGCCTCACCTCTTAAATATTCACACTCGGCAGCAGTGAATGCAAGAAATTTTTTAATCACCTCCAAAGGCTGGTCGATAACGGGTGATACCTATGACGGAGAATGCCAATCAGTACTTTCTACCTCAGAAAACACTATTAAAAACGAAATTTCTATTTATCCAAATCCTGCGACAGATTTTATTTTTGTTAAAAATCTTCCGAAAGAGGTAAAGGAATATCAGATTACAGATTTTAGCGGAAGACTCATTAATAAAAATCTTCTGGATCAAGAAATGATCAATATTCAGCATTTGGTTCCGGGAAATTATATTTTAAAAATTATCATTAGAGACAAGGCTGAGAATTTTAAATTTATTAAAAAATAATCATTGATTCTATTACCACTTTTAAAGAAACTGCATGAGAAAGATCATTATGCTATTTATTTTTGTTGCATTTTTCCAAATAACAAATGCCCAGGATGAATTTATTACCATTTGGAAACCTGGGATTACTCAGCAGATCCATTTTCCCGGGCGAGGAACCAATTTTAATGTGACCTGGGAAGAAATAGGATATCCGCAGCATAACGGAAATGTAAGCGACATCAACTCAACCGTAGATTTTACGATTAATTTTGGAACGCCGCTCAATCCTTCACCTGCAAATGCCACTTACAGAGTAAAAATCAGTAATGGAAATGGAAATTTCAATCAGGTAAAATTCTTTGACAATACAATAACGCCGATCTATCTGGGGCCAGACAGGGAAAAGTTACTCAATGTATCACAATGGGGAAATATACAGTGGCAGACTTTTGATAATGCTTTTGTATTTTGTACCAATCTTGATATTACAGCGCCTGATGCTCCTGATCTCAGTTTGGTAACCAGTACCAGAGAAATGTTTTATCTCTGCTCTTCACTGGTAGGAAATGCAAGCTTTAATAATTGGGACACTTCAAATCTGACAACGATCAACTCTATGTTTTCTGCAGCAGACCAATTTAATGCTCCGATCGGAAACTGGGATGTTTCTAACGTGACCGATTTTTATGCTGTATTTGACATGGCCTCTAACTTTAATCAACCCTTGCGAGATTGGGACACCTCCAATGCGACAACGATGGAGCATATGTTCCACGGTGCCAGTTCGTTTAATCAAAATATAGAAAAATGGAACACTTCGGGTGTTGCGAATATGGATATGATGTTTGCCGTAACGACCAGTTTCAATCAAAATATTGGATCATGGAACCTGAGCTCATTAGAATCGGCGGTCGACATGCTTATTTCTTCCGGCCTTAACTGTCAGAACTACGATAATGCGTTGTTTGGCTGGAACAATAATCCTCAAACCCCCAACAGCATCAATCTGGGAAATGCGGCGCCGCTTCACTACACACATCCTGCAGCGGTGGCCTCACGAAACAATCTTATCACCAATAAAAATTGGCTGGTAACGGGAGATAATTACAATGTATTCTGCAATTCAATCTTGCAAGTTGCTGAGGCTGATAAAAAAATGAAGCTGACCATTTATCCAAATCCGGCAGATCATATAATCTTTTTAAAAAATAATAAAAATGCTGAAAGCTTTATCATAACGGATGCAACCGGCAGAATCATTAAGAAAGATACCTTGAATAAAGATTATATTAATATACAAAACCTCTCGCAGGGAAATTATATTTTACAGATCATCACGAAAGATGGTACAGAAAACTTTAAGTTCATCAAAAAATAAATAAAAATGCCTCGTAATTTTACGGGGCATTTTTTATTTAAATCTGAAATCTTTACAAATCATACAGATTCGGGTGTTTTGCTTTAATATCATCTACCGTTCCCAAAACTTTGTCCTTTAACGTATCCTGATAAATCTGAAGCTTAAGATTTATCTATTGCTTTGTGAAAATTAAATCTTTTGTTGCAGGCAAATAAATCGTTGTATCCAAAGTTGAAGGGCATTTATCTGCTGTTGTTACGAGATCATCTGGACGGTATTCCCAAGAGATTTGTGTTGAATTGATTTTCTTTAAAAAAATGTCACCCCAGCCAACGCTACAATTAGTTCCACTGTAGACTAATTCTGCCTTTGTACCGTTTTCTGAAACCCATAAGCTATAAATAGCATGTGATAGATCATCTTGTTGTAATACCATATTTTTAGTATCTTGTAATATTGTCCCTATTGAGTTTTTTACGATATATTTTATTGATATCACATCCCTATAAATTTGTTGATCCCCGTAATTAAAAAATTTATCATTTTCTTTAGAAATATAAAGAGTGGTTTGATTTCCATTGTATGTTGAAACATATGTTCCTACAAAAGATTGAAGTTCATTATTAGTGTCTTTTAAATGAGACATATTTGGGATATTATCCAAAGAGGTCAATAACGGATAAGTTTGCTGAGCCTTACAAGACATTAAATTTATAATTAACGCTAATGATACTAATATTTTTGATTGCGTTTTATTCATATTATTTATATTTAGAATTTATTAATTATGGGCAAGGCGTTCCGGTAGGCATACCATTGCTGTCTAAAGTTACATTATCTACAATACCATTTTCTATTCGTTGTAGGTTTACTTTTCCGTTTAGATTCATAGTGTTCAATGTCTCAAAAAATAATTTTTCCAATCCTTTTTCATTAAGATCTCCTGCGTTATTTTTGATATAGGTATTTCCATTCAATGATGTATTAGTTAACTCCTTTTTTTTGATTCGATATTTATTTTCAAATTGTTTCATCTGTGCAGGAGAATAAACATATCCTCCTAATTGCGCTCCTGTTCCCGTAAATTGTATTACATAATGTATATACTGAACATTATTGGGGCAAGTTCCGCACCATTCCCCAGCTATCATACCAAGATACGCATTTCCCACTCCATCTGCTATACTTTGTGCTGCTGCAAATCCAAACAAAGCATCAATATCCGGTGGAGAAAACATATGCGTTCCGGTTGCTGTATGGTTGTGATAACCACCATAAGAATCTGTTACATCATTAAACACCACTTGATGTGCAGAATTGACATCCGCGGGCGCTATAGTACCATCTTTCTTTTCTTTAAAACCAATTTCCCCGGCATTTACATTACTAAGGGTTTGTAATGCCTGAGCCTTTATTCCCGCTATACCTTGCTGTACATTGGGTCTTGCAAGCATTGCTTTTGTTTTTTCACAAGGTTTAAAAACCGTATTATTAAACTCTTCCCATGTTGCATTAGGATGATCTCTGAAATATTTCAATATGAGTTTTATCCTCTCCTTAAATTCGTATGAATAAAAATCTGCTTCACATCTATTGAGTAGAGCCTGTGTTTCTATGACAATGAACTGATATATCCTGAGTCTCAAGTTTCCATTGCTATTAATCTGATCAATCTCCTCAGTATTTAATTCTAAAGAATTGCAAGTAGTTCCTTTGGGGCCGTGTGTGGTATAAAGTGGAGCTTCCGTAGGTATTGCTACTACAGGTGGAGTATAAGGCGCATTGGGTGAACCGCCACCGCCGCCTTCACCACCAACAGTTCCTCCGGTATGGCTGCTTCCTGTACAGCCGGCTTCAAAAATAACGGAGACCGTATTAAACGGCATATTAACACCTAAAACACTGCAGTACTGTCCATTGGTGTGGTGTCCGTCATATCCGCATTCATACGATACAGTGGTATAGGTAGAACATCCCATTGAAAAAGTATCTATGAACATTAATTTACTGCTTGTATTATTCTGAAGTTTCAGGGTTTGGTAAGAAGTAGTGTCAATAGAAAAATCCTGCTTTCTTTTATATCTCAGAATATGCTGGTCGGTGATTTGTCCATTAATACTTTTTACGACCAGCTTCTCTTCATATCCGTCTGGCTCATCTCCAATGATGTAGAAAGAATGGTATTTGGCATCCAGATAAGAAACCTCCTCAAAGGTCTTGGTATACACCTCATATCCACTAATGATTTGTGTTGATTTGGATGAAGTATTTCCGTTTTTTTGGTTTTTCAGAAAACCCGTTACCTGACCGATGCCCGCTTTCAAGAATTCTGTTTTTTCAAAATCTGTTTTATGCAGGATACGGGTTTTTACATTGTCTTTGTTGAAATCGTAGAGGCTGGTCTGAGAATCATGATTAGTGAGCATATCTATTTCCTGTCTGCACCCAAAGAAAAGGAAGATAAGGGTTGCAAGGAATAGCGTGCTAAATTTTTTCTTCATCGTATGTGTTTTGTGGGTTAAATATATAAATTTTTCACAAATATACACACTCTTTTTTAATTATGGCAAAAAAGCCACAATGATTTTTTTTTTAATTCTCAACCTTTGTCTTGTGAAAGCAAGCATAGACAAACAATTCATAGTATTATTTGGGCAAAATCTGAGAAAAATAAGAGAGTCCAAAAAAATAAGTATGCAAAGTCTTGCTGATACAATCAATGTAGAATATTCACAAATAAGTAGAATTGAAAGAGGATTGATTAACACTTCAATAGGAATCGCTCATTCAATATCACAAGCTCTAGAAATAGACATTAAAGAACTCTTCAATTTTCAAGTGGAAAAAAAATCGAATAATTAAATAAACAAAAACTCTACAAATTGTAGAGTTTATAATTTATAAATCGTATAGATTCGGATGCTTTGCTTTAATATCATCTACCGTTCCTAAAACTTTGTCTTTTAACGTATCCTGATAAATCTGAAGTTTTTCTGCAACTTTTTCATCTCCACATCCTAAGATTTTTGCAGCTAAAATTCCGGCATTCAAAGCGCCGTTTAACGCGACTGTCGCCACAGGAATTCCGCCCGGCATCTGAAGAATCGATAATACAGAATCCCAGCCGTCAATAGAATTGCTAGACAAAATCGGAACACCGATTACCGGTAAAGTCGTACAGCTCGCCACCATTCCAGGAAGATGGGCAGCTCCGCCGGCTCCTGCAATAATTACTTTCAGACCTCTTTTTTTAGCATGTTTGGCATAATCAAACATTCTTTCTGGTGTTCTGTGGGCCGACACCACCGTAAGTTCGTAAGGGATGTCTAAACTTTTCAAAAAATCTGCCGCCAGTTCCATGATTGGTAAGTCGCTTTGACTTCCCATGATAATTCCTACCATTCTTCAATTTTATTAGATTTTCAAAGATAAGGATTTTAAAAAAAGTGAATGATGAAAAGTGAATTTTGCTTCGCAAGCCAATGATGATTTTTTATTAGGAGAATTCCTGTTGATATATAACAAATTCATGATCACGCTTTCACTTATGAAACAAAACTGACCTTCTATTCATCGTAAATAAATATCTTTGCAATTCCACTTCATATTCATTTTGAAAAATTACAAACTTACTTTCGCCGTTCTTACCGTTGCCATTGTCTGGGGAACTACTTTTCTCGCCATTCGCGTGGCGGTAGAAACAATTCCTGCCTGGTTTGTGGCGGGAATCCGTCAGTTTTTGGCAGCTATAATCATGCTTATCATTCTGCTCTACCGGAAAGAATTTAGATGGATTGGCTGGAAAAACTTGAGCTATCAACTTATTTTTTCAACTTTGATGCTCATTATTGCCAACGGAATGACGACTGTTGCTGAGGAAGAAGTGACAAGCAGTCTTACCTCGCTCATCAGTGCATGCTCACCCATTGTCGTATTCATTGGAAGCGTGGCGATTGGACTTCAAAAATTTACCATGCGTGCGCTTTTCGGAGTATTATTATGTTTCAGCGGTATACTTTTTATTTTTTGGGATGGTTTGGCAGATATGGCGAATCCCGATTACCGGATGGGAATTTTGTATCTCTTTATCGCTATCGCAGGATGGGCTTCAGGAACCATATTTACCAAGAAATTGAATATTCAAAGCAGAAATATTTCTTTGAACTTGTTTTACCAGTTCGCTTTTGCAGGAATCGTTCAACTTTGCTTTGCTTTATTATTTTCAGAAAATTATAATTTTGAAAATTGGACTGCTCTAAGTATTTCTGCGATGCTTTATTTAGCCGTTTTTGGCTCCGTAGCTGCATTTTTTGCTTTTCATTATGCTCTTACCAGAGTTTCGCCGGTTCAGGTCTCTATTTTGGCATACGTAAATACAATTATTTCGATTTTCTTAAGCTGGCTGATTTTAGACGAAACTATTTCAGCTAAATTTATCATTGCTTCTGTATTAATTATTATCGGCGTTTTTATCATTAATTACAATAAGGAATTATTTAAAAGAAAACAGATCGAAAAATAATTTTAATTTTAAAAAAACTTATAATGGCTAAATATCTATCTATTTTCACAGTATTCATTTATCTCAATCTTTTCAGTCAAACTGACAGAAATGGAAATCCAGTGTTCAACTCAATTACAATTTCAGAAGAAAAAGAAAAAGATTATCAGTTGAAAACAAATTATTATACAATAGAAAATAATATTAATAATAAAAATTCTTCCGTTTTTGTAAATGAAAATCCAACTTTAAATGAAGTTGAAGCATTCGCGACAAAACTTCCTTCGGATTTCTTTTTAGTATTAAAAGATAATTCTACCATTAACCTTGTCATGATTGTAGATAAGCCCGAAAAAGTATTTTTCGTCATAAATCCTTCAACAGGAACAAGTGAGACTTTTCCTTGTAACATTAACGGTGATATAACTGAAAACCGCGCAAATGAAATCATTAAGCAACACTATGATAAGGATGCAAAACTGAATGGCAATGTTTTATCTTTTAATAATAAAAAATTTAATGTCATAAGCAGTGAGGAAATTAAAAATAAAATTAAAAACCTTATTGCTGAAAAAAAATTGAGTGAAGGAAGTACGGGTCAGGTAAAATTTGCTGATAAGGGTGTGTTGAAAAAAATAATTATTGAAGAAAGTAAAAAAGGTGGAAAACTAGATTTTTTCACTCCCATAAAGGATCACGAAATGGACGGAATACAAATAAAACCAGGTGTTTTCAGTACCAATATAGGCATTGCATTGTATAAATGGGGAAGAGAAAATTATGAATTAGGAGTCAATACAGTAGAAGATGCACTCAATATTTGGAGTGAAATAAAAAACAGAAAGCCTAATCAAAGAGAGATTGAATACATAAAAATGGGATTCAATAAAGAACTGGAAAAATAATTATTTGCAATGAAAAAAGCTCTCATCATTTCAATTTCAGTAATAATAATCTTTATTTTATCTTTTATAACTTATTGGAATTTGCCTATTGAGGTCACAAGAAAATCTGACATTAGATTTGGAAATGAACTGATACAAAAAATTCAAGATTATAAAAAAACTAATAATAAACTTCCGGAGAATCATGATTGGCAAACTTTAAAGAAATTAGGTTTTAAAATGGAAGACTTAGGTACAAAACCATTGTATGCAAAAGACAGCACAAATACTTATGAATTAAGCTTTTCTGACGGTTTTGAAGGACCGTATTTGATGTGGAATTCTCAGGAAGGAAAATGGACGATTGATTTTCCTAAAATAGTATCAAAATAAAAAGACTGCTCAAAAGCAGTCTTTTAAAATATATGTAAAAAATATTAAGCAATCACTCTCACCATCGCTTTTACTTTCACCAGTTTCTCCATCAGCTCTTCTCTGGAATCTGCCAAAACATTGATGTGTCCCATTTTTCTTCCGGGTTTCGTTTCCGTTTTTCCGTAAAGATGAATGTACGTTTCAGGAAGTTTCAAAACCTCTTCCATACCTTCATAGATTACTTTTCCGGAGAAACCTTCCGCACCCACCAAATTGAGCATTCCGCTATAAATAATGGCGTCTGTATCTGCCAACGGTAAATTTTTCACCACGCGGTACATTTGTTCAAATTGTGAATTGGCATTTCCTTCCTGACTTTGATGCCCTGAATTGTGAAGTCTCGGAGCTGTTTCGTTAACCCAGACTTTCCCTTCTTTATCTAAAAATAATTCGATCGCAAACAATCCGGGTGAATTGACAGCACTCAAAAACTTCTCTGTAATTGAATCGATTTGGCTTTCAATTTCTTCATTTAAAAAAACCGGACAGATATTAAAATCAAGTAAGTTTAATTTCGGGTCAGCCACCATTTCGGTTACGGGAAATGTTTTCGTTTCACCGTTTTCGTTGATGGCAACAATCACTGAGAGTTCTTTGTCAATATCCACCAGATTTTCCAAAACAGAATCTTCAGTCCACAAATTTCTCAGATCTTCAGATGTTCGGATAATCTGTACGCCTTTTCCGTCGTAACCGCCGGTATTGAGTTTTTGTACAAATGGAAACTGAATTTTTATTTCATCTGAACTCCCGTCCATAATTTCAAAATCCGGACTCGGGATATCATGCGCTTTATAAAACTCTTTCTGAAGTATTTTCTGCTGAATGGTTTTAATAATCTGAGCATTCGGAACTACTTTTACACCCAGATTTTCAAGCTCAGATAATGCATCTGCATTTACATGCTCTATTTCTATCGTTACTACATCTTTATATCTCCCGAAATCTAAAACTGTCTCGTAATCATTGAAACTTCCCTGAGTAAAATGGGAGATATTGTGGCAAGGTGCATCTGAAGCAGGATCTAAAGTGTAAAATTCATCATCATATTTCAGTGCTTCCTGAATGAGCATTCTTCCGAGCTGTCCGCCTCCTAAAATTCCTATTTTCATTTCGTACTTAATTTATTAAATTTTATCAATTTTAAAATACCCCACTTCCGAAATATTTTCCTGATTTTCTTCTTCAGATTTTTCCAGAATAATCGAGTATTTTTCTCTCATATATTCCGGCAGAATATCATTAACCGTAAAAATATCGTCAATATCCACCCCATGTTTATCGTCAATGTGACTGGTTGCTTTATCAAACCCCATTGTTCTGTAGAATTCAGTTTTCTTTACTCTCTTTATCACTTCACCCATTGTTGGTCCCACCATTAAATGCTGCTCATGAAATTCTGCGAAGAAACCTCTTTTATATCCTCCAAGATTGATAAAAAACAATTGATTTTCCTGATTCAACTCTTTTTTCTCTACAATTTTCACTTCGTATCCGTCTATAAATTTTACTTCCTGATAAGCATCGAGGTGTATTTTTCCTTTTGCTTCTTTCCAGAAATCTTTCATATCGGGCACGAGATCATGAAGCGTTTCGGCAATTCCAAAGAAAACGTCATGCTGTTCAATATTTCGCCCCTTTGGGGTTGCACCGAGAATTATATAAAATAACTTCATTTTTGAATTTTATTTTGCAAAAATACGGCAAAAAATAATCTTTCCTTAAAGTTTGCCCAAAAACGCCAATAGTTTTATATTTGTAACATGTCGGAAATCATTATTCTCTTTCTTGGCGCTATTTCAGCAGGTCTTCTAGGTTCGCTTACAGGTTTAGGAGGAGGAGTTATCATCATCCCTTTATTAACGCTCGGTTTCGGTGTTCCTATGCATTATGCCATAGGTGCATCACTCATTTCGGTGATCGGAACTTCTTCGGGAGCTGCCGTTGCTTTTGTAAAAGAAGGCTTCACCAATATGAGAATAGGAATGTTTCTGGAGATTGCCACGACTGCAGGTGCGATTGTCGGCGCTTTGGTTTCCGGAATGCTGAATCCGAATACGATCGGAATTATTTTCGCAAGTATTCTTCTCCTTACCGTGATTTTAAATCTTAAAGGAAAGCCTGATCACCAGGAACCTCTGATTACCGGAAGTTTAGAAGATAAATTAAAACTATACGGAACATTCCCTGACAAAGGTGTTATGAAAAGCTATGCTGCAAGAAATACCGTTCCCGGATTTTTTATGATGATGTTTGCAGGCGCCATGTCCGGATTATTAGGAATCGGATCCGGTGCGTTGAAAGTGTTAGCAATGGATAATATGATGAGACTGCCATTCAAAGTTTCGACAACAACCAGTAATTTCATGATCGGGGTCACTGCGGTGGCGAGCTCATTGATTTATTTTCAGAGAGGTGAAATAATTCCTGTAATTGTTGCTCCGGTTTTGGTAGGTGTTGTCGTCGGCAGCTTTATCGGATCAAAAACATTAATGGTTTCTAAAACAAAAAAACTTAAGACATTTTTTGCAATCGTCATTACGATTCTTTCGATTTATATGATGTATAACGGTCTAAGAAGTAATTTCTCATGAAAAAGAATTTTACAGATTTAGATTTGAACCGTTCCGTCGGAAATCTTCTGAGATTAGGTGTTATTTTGTCGGTTATCACTTCACTGATCGGTTTTATTAAACTTTTCATAGAAGGTTTTAAGATGCCCAGAAAATACAAGCTTCTCGATATGGGAACTTCTTCTGAAAAAGTGTGGAGCCATTTTTGGGAAACGCTTTGCAAAGGAGAAGGTATGGCGATCATTCAACTGGGAATTTTGATGCTGATTTTCACGCCGTTGATGAGAATTATTTTTGCATTGATCGGATATTTGAAGGAAAAAGATTATCTGTATGTTGCGATATCATCCATCGTTTTAATTATCATGGTGATCAGCTTTATTACAGGTTATGCGCATTAAATATTATTGATGAATAATGATTAATAAAGTCACTTAAGGTTACATTTCATAAAACTCCAAAGGCAAATCATCCGGATCCTGAGTAAAGAAAAATTCTTTTCCGGTAAATTCATCAATACGGATTTCTTCACAGTTTAATCCTTTCTGAATTAATTCTTCATGTTTTTCATTCACATTTTCAACTGAGAATGCCAAATGTCGTAAGCCGCAAGATTCCGGTCTTGAAGGTCGTTTTGGCGGAGAAGGAAATGAAAATAATTCAATAACATAATGTTCTCCGATGGCCAAATCAAGCTTATAAGATTGTCTTTCTTCCCGGTATACTTCGCGGATAATTTTAAAACCTAAAATTTCCGTATAAAACTTTTTTGAAATCTGATAATCTGAGCAGATGATGGCAATATGATGAATGTTCATTTAGATTATTTTTTACAATTGGTTCTTCTTGTATCAATCAGATACTGAATTTTCCAGACATTATTTTGCTTTACCATCTGAAAACTGTTGGCACCGCAGTGCGAAAATTTTCCTTTATAATAAAATTCGTAAGGTGTAAAAACACTTGCCAGATTTCCGTCAATATAAATTGGTTCAAAACTGATTCTTTCATCTGCATCATTCTTCGATAATTTAGAAAAAGACAGAAGAAATTCTGAGATCTTTTCGGTTCTTACACTATTATTTTTGGTTATTGTCTGTAAGATTGCATTTTCGGCAAATACGGATTTTATGATTGCTGTATCTGCGTTTTTCATGCCAATGAAAAGCTTCTCTACACTTTCTTTTATTGATTCTTTTTCTGTTTTTTGTGCGAAACAGAATGAGCTAAAGAACAAAAGAATCATCACTATCTTGTACATATTTCTTGTTTTGATTATAAAATTAATAAATATAAGTCTCACCGCAGCTTTATTTATAATGTTTAAATAAAACTGCAATAAATTTGCTTAAAATATCTTATTTTTATCCGTTTATTTTTTGAATATGTGGGAAACTTACCTTGTTATAAGTACTTTATTACTGATTTTAACTGTCTTGCCAAAAATTCCGAATCCGCACTGGATTTTTCGCTTTCCCGATTTCGGTAAAATTCAGATTACCTACTTTATCATTATCACCTTAGTTTTAGGATTCTTCACAAAGAACCAATATCTATGGTATGTACAAGGATTATTATTGATAATGCTCATTTATCACGGGGTTACACTGATTATGTACACTCCGCTTTATAAGGTAAAAAAACACAAACGTAATGAAAAGTCGTCAGAAAAATATCATTTAATTTCTGCCAATGTTTATCAGTTCAATACAAATTTTGACAAATTTATTCATCTTATCCGAAAAAATAAACCCGAAATGTTCCTCACCATGGAAAGCAATGCTGATTGGGAAAAAGCGCTTCAGGTTTTAGAAAATGAATATCCTTACCAACATAAAGTTACCCTGGAAAACACCTATGGTATGCATTTTTATTCTAAAATTAAAATTGAAGAATCAAAAACGCATTTTTTTGTAGCTGATGATATCCCAAGCATTGAGGCGCATCTAAAAACGGAAGACGGCTATTCATTCGTGTTTTTTGGAGTACATCCGCCGCCACCAAGTCCTACAGAGGAAGAAACCTCAAAAGAAAGAGACGGTGACCTTTTGAGCGTAGCAAAACGCGTTCAGGAACTAGAAAAACCGGTCATTGTAGTGGGGGACTTCAATAATGTTGCCTGGTCAAGATCTTCTATTTTGTTTAGAAAAACCAGTCATTTGATTGATCCTAGAGTGGGACATGCTTTTGTTTCCACCTTTCATGCAAAATCACGTTTACTGAGATTTCCGATTGATCTGATGTTTCACAGTGAAGATATTTTTATTGAAAATTTAAAAACTCTTGAGAGTTTTGGTTCTGATCATCTTCCGGTATATTGCGAATTTTTTATTGATCATCACAATAACGATCAGGAAGATCGTGTAGAAGAAGCAGATTCTGAAGAAATTGCTGAAGCTGAAGAAATTATTGTAGAAGGAAAAAAAGAAGATGGAGAGCGCGATGCAGTGGTGACAGAGGATTAATTATTATTTTCAATTTTTCAATTATCTAAAACAAAAGATTACCAAATCAAATCCCAACCCCAATTTATAGTTCTGTTTCTACCCCAAGTTCCTATTGCGATTCCTTTTTCATATTTGATGAAGTAGCAAATCAACAGTATTAGAGTCAACAAAACTAAAATGATATATTTCTTTTTCTTTTTCATTTTAAAACTTCATCACATCCTTCACTACTCCATTTTTTTGTGTGTGTTGCAGCAATTCATTTTCAATAAATGATTTAATTTTTTCTTCTGAACCGTCATTTGGAAATAGCAGATGTACATTAGCTCCTGCATCCAAAGTGAAAAACAATGGTAATTCTGTTTCTCGTCTGAAATCCCAGATTTTATTGATGACTTCTAAAGTCCCGGTTTTCATCAGGATAAATGCCGGATCGCTTATCATCATCATGGCGTGAAGCGTGAGAGCTTCGTGCTCAACCAATTTAATGAAAGCATGCAAGTCACCATTTTTTAAAATTTCTTTCATGGGAACAAAATTTTCTCTTGCTTCCTGAAATCTTCTTTCTGCATAAGGATTGGTATTCATTAAACCATGTCCGACTGTTGATGAAACGCTTTTCACTCCTTCATGAATCAGCAGAACCCAATCATTAAAATCTTTAAAAATTGGATGAATTTCGTCATCAGAATATTTTACGGCAAATAAATCTGAGCTTCCGTCTACTTCATCAGATTCGCCCCAAACGACCAAACCGTTATATAAACTTCGGCAAGCACTTCCGCTTCCTAATCTGGCTAAAAATGAGGCTTTTTTTAATAATTCCTGATCTGAGCTTTTTCCTGAAAAAATTTCATCCAATTTCATCAGACATTTTGCAATCGCTCCAAAACCTGAAGCCGAACTTGCAATGCCTGAGCTGTGAGGAAATGTATTTTCAGTATTGATAATGTATTTTCCTTTTAAAATCCAGGGAAGGTACTGTTCTATATTTTTAAAATATTTCTCGATTTTTGAAGCGAATTTCACTTCTTCATTTCCTGACAGAAAAGTCTGGACTGAAAATGGTGCATCAGCTAAAAAATCTATTGTCGTATTGGTTTTACAATGATTCAGCGTATAACTGATGCTCGGGTTTGCAGGAATCTGATTTTCATATTTTCCCCAATATTTTATCAGGGCAATATTTGACGGACAGCTTTCTGAAACTGTTGTAGATTTTATATTGAAATTTTCTTTTCCTAAGAAATTTTGTGTCGTCATAGCTTAATTTTTAAAATACTAAACTTAATTTTTAACCAAAAGCACTGTTGAGATTTTTACGGAATGACAAACCCTGCGTTGATAAATTTGAGGTCAAAAAGTTTATCTAATACATTTTTTCGATAAGATCAGCATACTTTTTCAGAACTACCGCTCTTTTTACTTTCAAGGTCGGAGTAATTTCGCCATTGCTGATTTCAAATTCTGCAGGCATTAAAGTGAATTTTTTCACCTTTTCAAAATCTGAGAGGTCGTGCTGTAATTCTTTTATTTTACCTTTATAAAAATCAATTATTTCTTCCTTTTTTACAATTTCTTCCCAGCTTGTAAACGGAATATTGATTTTTTTCAAATAATCTTTTAAAAACTCAAAATTTGGAACAATCAGTGCTGAAACAAACTGTCTTCCTTCGGCGATCAGAACAATCTGCTGAATAAAATTATTATTGGTAAGAATATTTTCAATCTGCTGTGGAGCAATATATTTTCCATTGGAAGTTTTCATCAAATCTTTTATACGATCGGTAATGAATAGGTTTCCGTTGTCATCAAATCTCCCGGCATCCCCGGTTTTAAACCAGCCATCTTTTGTAAAAACTTTTTCTGTCTCTTCAGCTTTGAGATAGTACCCTCTCATAATACCATTTCCTTTTGCCTGGATTTCATCATTTTCTCCGATACGGATTTCTACGCCCGGCAATGGTTTTCCACAACTTCCATGTTCAAATTTTGTAAGAGGAAAAGCCGTGAGAGTAGCCGTAGTTTCTGTAAGACCATAACCTACCGTTACATGAATTCCTACCGCTTCAAAAAACTGGGTTACATCAGGCGATAGTGAAGCTCCACCACAAGGCAAAAACCATAATCTGCCACCCATTTTTTGTTTGATTTTGCTAAAAACTAAGGTTTCTGCCAAAGATTCTTTTAATTTTAATCCGAAAGGAATCGATATTTCTTTTCTTCTGAGTTCTGCGGTTTCTTTTCCAACCTCTAAAGCCCAATTGAAGATCTTCTTTTTTAATGATGAAGATTCTGCCGCCATTTCGTTGACTCCTGCGTAGATTTTCTGGAAAAATCTTGGGACTGAACACATCATTGTCGGTTTTACCTCAACCAATGCTTTTGCAATATCTTTAGGGTCTTCAAGAAAATATACTCTTGCGCCGCCATAGAGACAAAGTAGGCTCCAACATCTTTCAAAAACGTGAGTGAGCGGTAGAAAAGCTAAGGACAATTCATTTTCAAAATTTTTAAACTTAAAATATTCAAAATGTGCATCGAAAGCTTTGACGAAATTTCCGTGGGTCAACATCACACCTTTTGGAGTTCCTGTAGTTCCTGATGTATAAATGATGGTCGCAAGATCATCAAATTCTTTTTTGACAATCGCGAATTTCGGGGAAGTTTTAGAAATAAAATCTTCGAGATAAAAAGTATGTTCTTTTTTTACCCAAACTGCTTTTTTGGTAACAATAATGGTTTGAAGGCTGTTTTCTTTTTGTACAATCTCAAAACAAGCATCGTATTGCGGCTGACTCCCGACTAAAACAACTTTCGCCTGAGAATCGTTGATGATGTATTCTGCCTGTTCGGCGTTATTTGTAGAATAAATAGGAACCGTAACGGCGCCTATTGACATCGCAGCCAAGTCAAAAATCATCCATTCTGCAGAATTGTCTGCGTAGATCGCTACTTTGTTGTTTTCTTCAACACCTCTGTCTTTTAATGCGTTTGCGGTTTTATAAATAATTTCGCTGAACTTTTTCCAGCTTAATTCTTTCCATCCTTCTTTCTTTTTAAAACCAACAGCTGATTTATAAGGATGTTTTTCTGCATTTTTACTGATAATTGCCTCTGCAAGATTCATTATAATTTATTCAGCTTTTTGTCATTAATATAATTGTTAAGATGGAAATCTATACTTTCCTGCACAGGTATAAAATCAAAATTTAAAACTTTTTTTACTTTTTGATTTGAAATGATACTCGAAGAAGTCACCGATTCGATATTTGTTCTGGTTGCCATTTTCAATTGCGGAATCAACCATCCAAAAAAAATATTGAGCCATCGACCTGTGTTCAGAATGCTTTTTGATAGAATTTTGGCATCTTTTAAATTTAATTTTCTCCGGATCTGATTTCCTATTTCTGAATATTTTTTACTTTCGGAAATAAGAATAAAACGTTCTCCGAATTTGTTTTTTCCCATCAAATCGATAGCAATTTTTGCAACATCACGCACATCCACATACGCCGAACTTCCGGAAAATGTAAAACTGCTCTTTTCAAATGTTGAAAACAATTCACCGCTGCTCTGTTTCCAGTTTCCGGTTCCGATAATCATTCCGGGATTGATAATAATGGTATTTAAGCCTTCTGCTGATGCTCTCCAGACTTCCATTTCAGAAAGATGTTTTGAAATTGCATAGGCAGAATGATCAATTTTCGGATTAAAATCTGATTCTTCATCCAATTCACCATTTTCATTAACACCATCTAAAACTGCAATAGAACTTACGTGGAGGAATTTCTGAACATTGGATTGATCGCAGGCAAATAAAAGATTTTCTGTTCCTTTTATATTGGTGCGATACATTTCTTTTTCGTCCTTAGGATGAAAGCTCACTTTTGCAGCACAATGATACACTTCGGTAACACCATTCAAAGCACTTTGTAATGAATGAATATCTTCAAAATCAACATTTATCCATTCAATTTTAGTAAAAAAATCATCTGGATTTTCAGTGTAAAACTTATAAGAATGTTTTACTTCGGCAATATCACTTGCAGGCCTTTTTGCAGCACGAACCTTTTTCCCTTTTTTTAAAAGTTCCAAAACGATGATTCTGCCTAAAATTCCTGTTGCTCCTGTTACAAAAACCATGAATTTATTTCCTGCTTGATTAGTTAATTACAATTCCTGCAAATTTGCAAATTTTATGTGGTTATTTGACTGAATTTTTATGATTGATTTTTTATTTTAAACGCAAAGTTCGCTAAGATTTTTTTTTACTACTAACTTTTTTTAAGTTCGCAAAGGCGTCTGACTTCGTCGAATCCTTGATTTCACTCAGCAAAGATCTCAAAGATCTCATTTTTTATAAAGCTTTGTTATAAATTTAATTTAAATCTAAAAAGTTTCTCACCACTTCACTGAAGTCTACGGGATTATCTGCCTGAACCCAATGTGCCGCATTTTTCACCTTTACAATTTTAGCTTTTGGGAACTGTTGTTTGATAGAAAATTCATCCTGTGGTAAAATATAATTTGATTTTTCTCCCGCAATAAATAAAGTTTCTCCTTCAAAAACCCCGAATTTGATAGCATTTGAGACAAACTGATTGTATTTTTCTGAAAGTGTTTTAAGATTAAACCTCCAATTCAACCTTTTAGTGTTGCCATTTTCTTCCCAATACAAATTTTTTGCTAAAAACTGAATCGTTGATTTTTCAGGAATATATTGGCTGAGAATAGTTTCGATCTCGTTTCTAGATTTTACTGCCTTAAAATTAACTGTTTCAAGCGCTTTTATAATTCCCTGATGATGTGGAGGATATGCTTTCGGACCAATATCAACCACGATCAGTTTTTCAACTTTTTCAGGATAAGACAGTGCAAACTGCATCACTGCTTTTCCTCCCAGAGAATGTCCTAAAACATGTGCCTTTTCAAATCCAAAATGATTCATATAATTGGCAATGTCGTCTGCCAGATCATCATGAGACATGTCTTCAGAATGAAAACTTCTTCCATGATTTCTCAGATCAATCAAATGAACCGGAAGAAATTCTCCCAGTTCTTTTCCGAAACTTCCCCAGTTATCGAGCATCCCAAACAAACCGTGAAATACTAAAAGTGGTGTAGACGATAGATTTTCGCCGAATATTTTTGAATGTAAAATTTCCATATATAAATTTTTAAGGCTTGATGATGGATGCTGGAAGTAATAACTGTGCTGCCAGACTTCCAACTTCATACTTTCTTACCATTTTGCCAATCTCTTCAAATAAGCCTGAACGGTGTTTTCCATTCCCATATAAAGTGCTTCTGAAACCAAAGCATGACCGATGGAGACTTCCAATAGATTTGGAATATTATCTGCGAAATATTTTAAATTTTCTAAGCTTAAATCGTGACCGGCATTGATTCCTAAGCCAAACTCATTAGCTACAACTGCAGTGTCGTAATAAGGTTTGATCGCCAATTCTTTATTTTTCACATAATGTGTTGCGTAAGCTTCGGTATACAGCTCGATTCTGTCGGCACCGGTTTTTGCAGCATATTCTACAAGTTCCGGAACCGGATCGAGAAAAACAGAAGTTCTGACCCCGGAATTTTTAAATTCTGCAATGATTTCTTTAAGAAAATCCAAGTGCTTTCTGGTGTCCCAACCTGCGTTTGAAGTGATGGCATCGTCTGCATCAGGAACCAAAGTTACCTGTTCGGGTTTCACTTCCAAGACCATATCTATAAAATCACGGTGTGGATTTCCTTCAATATTAAATTCTGTTGTCACCAAAGGTTTCAGATCGTAAACATCTTTTCTTGTGATGTGCCTTTCGTCTGGTCTGGGATGAATAGTAATCCCATGAGCGCCAAATTCCTGAATTTTGACTGCAGCTTCTGTCACGCTTGGCGTATCTGCGCCTCTTGCGTTTCTTATGGTTGCAATTTTATTTATGTTTACACTTAGTTTTGTCATTGTATATATACTTAGATAACGGAGTTCAGAGTTAAATTATTTAAATTATTTTGGCAAGCCAATCTGCATAATTTGTAAATCAAATTCTTTGGAAGCAACCAAAAGATGATCAAAAATATCTGCCTGAATCTGCTCAAACTTTTCCCATTTCGAATCATTTGCAAAGCAATAGACCTCCATTGGCAAACCTTGGGTTGTAATTTCCAGCTGACGAACCATGACCGGGCTTTCCTTATCAATTTCGGAATCATTTTCTAGGTATTTCTGAGCATAATATCTGAAAACACCAATATTGGTCAGCTGTCTTCCATTGATAATTTTATTTTTGTGTTGTATTTTTTCTTTTTCTAAATTGATCTCAGAAGTTTTTTCATTTAGGTACTCCGAAATCAGGTTAATCTCCTTTAATCTCTCAATATCGTCGTCATTTAAAAATTTAAAAGAATTGATGTTAAAAAAGATTGATTTCTTAATTCTTCTTGTATTGGATTCTGACATTACCTGAAGATTTTTTATCTCGGTTGTCAACAAATCATACGTTGGAATCGACGAAATAGTTTTATCAAAATTGGTAATTTTCGTAGTTAGTAAGTTGATGTCTAAAATATTTCCTTCAATATTGTATTTCGGGATGCCGATCCAGTCACCAACTTTTAAACTTCGTGAAGTGGCTACGTGGATTCCTGTTATAAAACCCAAAATTGTATCTCTGAAAACAAGAACCAAAACTGCCGTGATTGCTCCAAGACTTCCCACAATCGTTGTTCCTCTGATACCAAAAATCACACAGATACTGACGATTGAAAATATAAAAATACCCAGGATTTTAACGGTTTCAGAAATAGCATTGATCGCCATTACCTTATAATAATCCTGTTTTATGGTGAAATAATTCCTAAATGCTGTTAAAGAGCGGTATAGCATCCCTGCGAGAATAAGAACCAGACCGAGATTAACAGATCTGTGTATAAAAATGTTTGTTTGCTTTAATGCCCCGACAAAAATTGATTCGTGCATAGATCCTACGATTGCCAAAGCCACAAAATGGGCAACAGAATTGGTAATTCTTGAGCGGTAGATTGATTTTATAACAGGGAACTTTTCTTCATTATGAAAAAACCGAAAAACGTAGTTGATGATGATTTTGAAAATTAAATCAAAAACCATAAAAATAATGACAAGCAATACCATTTTTACAATGATGTGAAAAACCCAGTCGAAACCGGCTGGAGAAATTTTAGTGATATACACGTAAAGCTGTTCACTTAGTTCTTGAAAAAAACTTTTGGTATCTTTTATTTCGTCTTTCATTTGATACAAATTTACAAAATATAAAATTTCAAAAAACTCCCATTATCAAATTAAGTAATTCGCCTTTAAATCTACAAAAATCAAAATATTTCAAATAAATATGATAAAAAAATAACATTATTAATAATAAATTTTTAAATTTGATACAAAATAAACATCCAAATATAACTAAACTATGAAAAAAAGCTATCTTTTTCTTTTAATGCTCCTATTCGCTTTTCTAATAAGCTGTAATGGAGACGACACGATGACCAGCCCAGAAACGAATGTGACAGCCGTTCAAACAGGGAAAATTACAGGAAAAGTAATGTCGCAAAACGGAACCAAACCTATTGGAGGTGCCTCTGTATTTGTATTTGATGATAAATATAAGATTTATCACACTAATTCTGATGCAAGCGGTAATTTTACATTAGAAGCTCCGTCCGGAAATCAGACCATTTATATCCAAACCGGAAACGGAAGTAACTTCCGTACAGAAATCTCAACATCTGTGAAGGCAAATGAAACTGTCAGTTTAGATGTAACTCAGACCAAACTCACTCAGGTAGCCAAGATCGCTTATGTAAAAGGAAATTATGATAAGATAGAAGATATTATCCAGACATTAGGCTATACTGCTACAGAAATTACTCATGCAGATCTTGCCAACATTACAACATTAGCACAATATGACATTGTATTTTTGAATTGCGGATCAAGAAAATATGCTCAAACTGCCGCATTATACCCTTTGATTGAAACCAATCTCGCTATTTTTGTTGCAAACGGAGGAAGTATTTATGCTTCTGATTGGGATGTCTCCTATTTGGTTGGCGGTACAGATAACACCAATAATTGTTCACTTGCAGGCGGATTTGTTCCTGATGCAAAATTATGCTCAAAAAATATTGGCTCTTCAGGAATAGTTGCAAGTACTATAAGCAACCCTGCTCTGGCGACTGCAATGGGCTTTAATACATTAAATATTGATTATGATTTGGGCTCTTGGCAGAAAATCATTAATTACGATGCTAATTACTGGGACGTCTTGGTAAAGGACACTTCTACTAATGATCCTTTGATGATCAGAACCAACCAATTTTCAGCAACCGGACTTCCTACTACGACCATTGGGAACGCTCCGAATACAGCTTTTACAACTGTTTGTATTACCCTTCCGGGAAATATTCAGATTAGTGTTTCTGTTCCGACAGTTGCAGTTCCTTACCTGGTAGCTTTAGGAGCGACAGTAGGACCTTGCTCAGGAGCAACAAACAGTGGATACATTTATTATACGACATTTCATAACCATGCTACCGGAAACATCGGAAATGCAGGAACGATTCTACAATATGTAATTCTTAATCTATAGAATCGGCTTAAAAATTGATATATTTGAAAAGTGACTTTACGGAGTCACTTTTTTATTAAAAAATAGTTTATGGATCACACTTTAATTTCGATCATCAGCATAATTTTACTTGTTTTAGGTATACTGGGAACTTTTTTACCTGTTTTACCGGGACTTGTCTTAAGTATCGCCGGACTTTTAATTTACAAATATGGTACAGATTCTGATCTGTCGATGATTTATATTTGGGCCTTCGTCATTCTTACGCTGGCTTCGGTAGTTTTAAGCTATGTAATCCCTGCAAAGACTAACCGAAAATATGGCGGAACCCGCTGGGGAAGTATTGGCTCTGTCATCGGTACCATAGTCGGAATTTTTCTGCCCATTCCATTAGGATTTCTTGTAGGAATGTTTGCCGGAGTTTTCATTGGAGAATTGTTGCATGACAGCAAAGACATGAGCAAAGCTTTGCGCTCGACAAAAGGTGCATTTATAGGGTTTATCTACGGAACCGGTTTTAGCCTCGTAGTAGGAATTGCTATGCTAATGGTTGTTGTCTTAGATATAATTAATTTTATTTAAAGAAAATATGCTGTACAAAATTATTATTTCCAGTTTTGCATTATTGTTTTTAGCAAATTGTAATGCTCAGAAAGAGGCAAAAAATTCCGAAAATGGAGCTATAAAAAATAATGTGTCAAAAAATATTGAAGGGAAAGTTATTTATTTCGCAGAAGGAGAAAATAAATTTCTGAGCGAATATCAGATGAATGTCACTTTTAAAAACATCGCTGAAGACAGCCGTTGTCCGGAAGGTGTAACCTGTGTGTGGCAAGGAGCTGCCGTTGCCAACATTGAGTTTATGGGCACACACACTAAACCGGCAACTTTACAATTAGCCACTACAGAAAATGCAGGACGCAATTACCACAAGTCAATTTCTTTTAATGGATATGTGATTACGCTGGTTGAAGTCAATCCTGCGCCCGCTTCAGGAGAAGGTGCAAAAGCACTGAGTGGAAAATACCGAATCGGACTCATCATTAATAAAGATGGAGGAAATTCTTCTACCAATCGATAGATTTTTTACCCTTTGAAACTAAATATTCATTGATTTTTGAGAAAGGTTTGCTTCCGAAAAATCCTCTGTGAACTGAAAATGGTGAAGGATGTGCCGATTTTAAAATAAAATGCTTCGCCGGATTGATCAATTCGGCTTTTTTTTGTGCAAAAGCCCCCCATAAAACAAAAACTACATTTTCTTTTTTATCTGAAATTTCTTTAATGATATAATTTGTAAACGTTTCCCATCCGAGATCTTTGTGAGAATTTGGTGAATGTGCACGAACGGTCAAGGTTGCATTTAATAACAAAACGCCCTGCTTTCCCCAATCGTCGAGTTCTTTTGAAGTTCTTTCAATACCAAGATCATCTTTCAGTTCGATAAAAATATTTTTAAGTGAAGGTGGTGCAGTCACCTGTTCGGAAACCGAAAAGCACAAACCATTTGCCTGAAAATCATTATGATAAGGATCTTGTCCGATAATGACAACTTCAATATCGTCAAAAGGCGTAATTTCTAAAGCTCTGAAAATCTGCTTTTTTGGCGGGAAAACTTTTGTGATTGCGTATTCCTGCTTTACTTTTTCCCAAAGATTGGTGAAGTAAGGTGTGCTCTTTATTTGGGCTAAAATTTCGGTCCAGGTCATGTAAATTGATTACTTTATGGGTTTTAATTCTAAATATTGATCTTTTCCTAATGTAATATAAAATAATGCCAAGAAAGGATTTCTTCCACTTAGATTATATCTTAAAATTTCCTCTTCTTTAATATTTAGATTAATTAAATTTGAACTACACCAATCAATTTTTGCTTTTAAAGCGTGATTTCCTGCAGCAATCTCAAATTCTTTCGATTCACCATCTTTTATTTCTCCTATTTTTTCGTTGTCGAGAAAGATTTCTATTGACCGTAAAATATTTGAAAATTCTGATGAACGATTAATAATTATTTTTGCCATATCTGTCGATTCAAATTTAAAATTTTATTAAGATTCTTTTTTGGTAAGATTTAAAAACACACGATTATGTCTTCAAACTATAAACCAAATTATCTGGAAAACCTTCATCAGTTCTCCCCTCTTGCAAAACAAAATCATGTTTCAGAAGAAGTCCTTTTGAATTTTCGTTAAACTTATTGGTAAAAGCTAAAATCTCCTGCAAATTTAATTCATTAAAACCAAAATTTAAAACTGCATACAGAGCTTCAGACATGATTCCTTTTCTATGAAATTCGGGTAATAATTCATAACCTACCTCTGCTTCTGTTCTATCCTCAGAGAATTTCCAGAGACAGATGGTTCCGATAAGATTGGGTTGGTCTTTTTGTGAAATACCCCAATAGAACGTTTCATGATTCTGAATTCTTTTTTTGATCGTTAAAATAAAATCCAACGCATCATAATTTGTTTTGGGCGGAATTCTTTTGACAAACTGATTGACGACTTTGTTGCTTCTGATTTTTAAAATATCATCAACGTGACTTTCATCGATTTCCTTTAAAATAAAACGGTCGGTTTCTATTCTCATATTCAAATGTAATAAAAACGATGTGAAGCTGAATTAATTTTTAATTGAAACATGAAAATGGTTTAAAATTGGGAATACATTTTCAAATTCTCAAATTAATTCATTTTCAAATTAATTATCTTTGTACTGTGTATATAAATAAAGCAGATTTAAACGAATTAGAATTTCCGGCATTGCTTGCGGAAATTGCTCCTTTTGCATATTCTCCGAAAACGAGAGAAAAAATCCTTGAGCTTCGTCCGATGAAAATTGATGAGGCAGAACTTTCGCTGAAAAAAACTTCAGAATATCTATCAAGTTTTGAAAGCTCCAACGCGATCCCTTTTGATGAATATGAAGACATTGAAAGCGAGCTGAAACTGATGTTGATTGAAAATTACCGTCTAGAAAATTCAGCTTTCATTAAAATAAAAACATTAACGGAACAAATAGGAAAACTTCAGAAGTTTTTCCCGACGATGCCCGATACTTTTCCAAATTTAATGAGAGAAGCATCTGTTCTGGAATTCAAAAAAGAAATCATTGATAAGGTTGACAAAGTTTTCAATCGTTTTGGTGAAGTAAAAAGTGAAGCATCACCGGTTCTGAAAACTTTGAGAGCGGAGATTCAGGTGGCGAAAAAAGCGATTCAGGAGAATTTCAATCGTGTATTGTTCAATTACAGTCAGAGTGATTTTCTGGATGATATTCGCGAAAGCATCATTGAAGATCAGCGGGTTTTAGCCGTAAAATCGGCTTATAAAAAAAGAGTTCCGGGAAGGGTTTTAGGACTTTCAAAAACAGGATCAATTACTTTTATTCAACCGGACAGCGTAGTAAAGCACTATTTTAAACTGCGAGAAGATCAGGAAGAAGAAAAGAAAGAAATCGATAAAATCCTGAGGCAGCTTACTGCAGAATTGGCGATTTTTCAGCCTGAACTCTGGCGATATCAGATATATATTTTTGATTTGGATTTAACGAGAGCAAAAGCAAAATTTGGTGAGCTGGTGAATGGTGTTTTACCAAAAATCAACCGTCATAAAACGCTGCGTTTAAAGGATGCTTACCATCCGTTGCTTTGGCTAAGGAATAAAATTGAAAACAAAACCATTTTCCCTCAGTCATTAAGTCTAACTGAACATAACAGAATTATCTGTATTTCCGGACCGAATGCGGGAGGAAAGTCTATTACTTTAAAAACCGTAGGATTGCTTCAGTTGATGATACAGAGCGGAATTCTGGTGCCCGTTCATCCAAAGTCTGAAATGTTTTTCTTTGATAAAATTATGACAGATATTGGTGATAATCAGTCGATTGAAAACCACCTTTCGACTTATTCTTCACGACTTAAAAAAATGGGCGGCATCATCCGGGAATCTGACCCCGAAACATTGTTGCTGATTGACGAGTTCGGAACCGGTTCTGATCCAGAATTAGGTGGCGCTCTGGCTGAAAGCTTTCTTGAGTTTTTTTATGATAAAAAAAGTTTTGCAATTATTACAACCCATTATACCAATATCAAACTGGTGATTGAAGGGCTTCCGAATGCACAAAATGCTGCAATGCTTTTCGATGAAGAAACACTGGAACCGATGTATAAATTGGAGGTCGGACAGGCCGGAAGTTCGTTTACTTTCGAAGTTGCCGAAAAGAATAAAATCCCGAGATTCATCATTCATTCTGCGAAGAAAAAAGTGGAACATGATATCGTCAATTTAGATAAAACCATTGTCAAGCTTCAGCAGGAAAAATTTGAGGTTGAAAAACTGAAGACCGATCTTGTTGAAAGAAAAGGTTCTATGGAAGACAAGAGAGATAATCTCCAAAAACTGAACGAGCAGCTGCAACAAAAGCTTTTCAACTTTCAAAAATTGTATGAAGATGAGCACCGCAAGCTTCAGTATGGGAATAAGATTGAATCTTTTATCGACGGCTATATTAAAGGAAGATCAAGAAAAGATGTCGTAAAAGATTTTGTGAAAATTCTTGAACAGGAAAAATTCAGAAAAATAGGTGCGGATAAGGATGAAACCAAACGTTTGCAGGTGGTTAAAAGAAAAATCACTCAGCAGCTTAAGAAAGAAGATATTATCGAAAAAATAAGTGAAAACAACGATAAAATAGAAGAAAAACGTAAAACTGACCGGGCCGTATGGATGAAAGTCGGACAACGGGTAAGAATTACAGGAAGTACAAGCGTTGGAACGATAGAAACTATTTCAAAAAATAAAGTGACGGTGAATTACGGAACGTTCAAAACCGTGATCAGTGCTGAAGAACTGGAAAGGATTTAATTACATTTATGATTAAAATAAAGGAGAGTGTTTGTAAGCACTCTTTTTTTATTCTTATTTTTGAAATTCCCGGCAATCTTTCCGGTGGTGAACTCCGAATTTTGGAAGTTTTATTAATTATTTACTCAAGAGCCGAATTTATTTTATTGGATGAACCTTTTCACAGTCTTTCACCAAAAATTGTTTCTGTGATTAAAAATGTAATCAAAGAACAGTCAAGAAGTAAAGGTTTCTTAATTTCTGACCATCAATATCAGGATGTTTTGGATATTTCAGATGATATTTATCTGCTGTCTAATTCGCATTTAAAATCTATAAAAGATTTAACAGAACTGAGACACTTTAATTATCTTCCAAAAAATATTTAATTTATATCTTTGAGCTATAAATATTCTTAAGAATGACTTTCATCAACAAAGCAATTTATATAGCGGTATTCACTGTTTTTTCTTTTTCTCTGATTTTTGCGCAAAATAAAGTTCCTTTTGGCGTGGTAAAAGCTGAGGAAGGCTACGCCATGGTGCGCGTACACAAGGAAGATTATCGAAAAATCGTCGATAAAATACGAATGAAAAAAGGTGATGTTTTCGTTTATGTAAAACCAGCTCCCGGCGAAACAGAATGGATCTGGATCAAATATCCAGAAAAAGATGAGATCGAAAAACCATTCGTACGATACGACAGCCTGACCAAAGAGGGAATGGTTAACAAGAGCCGAATCGCTTTCATCGATCAATTGCCGCAATTTACCCCTTCTAAATCTAAAAACGGAAAGTCATTAATATTCACGGATAACAGCAATCCTAAAATTCCGGCAGCGCAAAGAAGTAAAGTAGTGATCGACGTATATCCTTCAAACGCAGGTTTCCGGAAACAGGTAAAAGATTCTGACGGAAACATCAAAACCATTGATAAGGTAAAGCCATGGGGAATTGACAAGGAATTGCCTGCGGGAATGACAGAAATTAAATCCATCAGAGTGCAGCAACCCGGAAGAGGTTCTGTTTTTGTAAGAGAAGCCATAAAAAACATGTTTCAGCCTACAATGGATTTTGAAAACATCGGCGTGACTTCTATTGATGACGACCATATTTTTCTATATATGATTAATGGTTCCGGAGCCAACAGATATACAACGCTCTGGACGATCAAAGAAGGAAAAGTAATCAGCCAGATTATTTTTAATAATCCTGAATAATTCATCTATTTATCATTATTTTTGCATACGAAAGCTGCAGTGCAGCTTTCAGAAATTGGTTCTGCCTAATCGCAGATGAAAAGGGAATCGTGTGTAAATCACGAACTGTCGCGCAACTGTAAAGTAACCAAAGTCTTTTTAAAAAAATCCACTGTACAAAATGTATGGGAAGGAAATAAAGATGTTACAAGTCAGGAGACCTGCCTATTTCTTTAGATAAAAACTTTCGCAATTAGAAGTTTGTTGATCTGATAGTCTAAGTTCGGGAATTTCTTGCTCCTGACCAATCTGTTGTTTCAATCTATTTCATTTTCGCATTAATTTAATAATGAAATATGACTACAGAAGAAAGAATTGAAGCCTCCGAAACCCGAATCTTTAAAGCGGTTTTTCCCAACACGACCAATCACTACGACACACTTTTCGGCGGAACTGCAATGCAGCTGATGGATGAAGTTGCCTTTATTACGGCGACCCGTTTTGCAAGAAAACGTGTGGTAACCGTAAGCAGCGATAAGATTGACTTTAAAAAACCAATTCCTGCCGGAACCATTGTCGAGCTGATTGGAAAAGTGGCCCACGTTGGAAAAACCAGTATGAAAGTGAATGTAGAAATCTATACCGAGCAAATGTATTCTTACGAAAGGGAAAAAGCAATTGTGGGTGATTTTACTTTTGTGGCCATTGATGAATTTAAGAAACCCATTCAGATACTATAATTTTTAAACAGTTTCGGCGGGCCTTTGGCCCGCCGAAACTGTTTAAAAATATCTAAAACTCTATCCGCAGATCATAATGATGGCTTACCAGAATAATCACTTTATCATTGTATTCACTTATGACGGCTTCAGCATCTGTAAATGTATCATCGTCATTTTTCTTATAGACCTTTATCTCACCAAAGCCGAGAATATCTCTCAGAATTTCCAAGGAATAATGATTTTCGCTCTGGTGATAAGTAAGATCGTCTGCTGCAAAATCGATATACTGCATGATAATTATTTTAATTGTTATGAAAAGAAATAGATTTTCCTTATCCGTTTAAAGCTATTATCATTCCAAAATCTAACAGATATTCTACTCTTTTACCTTAAAATGAGATGTCAACGAGAACATTTATTGAGGATTTACTCATTATTTACAATCCAAATTAAAAATAATTATACTGAAAATCAATACATTATATAATTTAATAAAATAATTTCACTACTTTGTATTGCATATTACCATTTTAATTACATATCTTTGTAATGTAGAATCGGAGAAGGTTTAACTAGCTAGAAACTTAACCCGGTTTTATATAACTTATAACAAAACTTATTAAAGATGAATACTGAAAATACCAAAGCGCAAATGCGAAAAGGGATTCTGGAATTCTGCATTTTAAGTCTTATCAACAATCGCGAAATGTATGTTTCTGATTTGATAGATGAACTGAAAAAAGGAAAACTGGATGTTGTGGAAGGAACCCTCTACCCTCTTTTAACAAGACTGAAAAACGGAGAATTTCTTTCTTACAGATGGGAAGAATCTACAGGAGGACCACCAAGAAAATACTACCAGATTACAGAAAAAGGTAAAACTTTTTTAGAAGAACTGCAAAACACCTGGAAAGAACTCACAGATTCTGTAAACCAAATCACTCAAAAAATTTAAAAAAACAAAGCTATGAACAAGACACTCTCAATAGGACTCGCAGGTTTTTCTTTCACAATAGAGGAACATGCATATATAAAGCTCAGTGATTATCTTAATGCACTTAGAAGCTCTTTAGAAGCTTCTGAAGCAGATGAAGTAATGCGAGACATAGAAATCAGAATGGTTGAAATCTTCAGAGATTCTTTGGATAAACGTGAAGTAATCAATGATACTGATGTAGAAAGAGTAATCGCTCAGATTGGAACTCCGGAAAAAATCGAAGAACAGGAAGAAGCTTATTACTCTGAGAAGAACTCAAATTCAAGAAGAAATAACTTTACAGGAACTACACAAACCGACAAAAGACAATTGTTCCGTGATCCTGAAAGACAAAAAATTGCAGGAGTCTGCGCAGGTTTAGCAGCTTATTCAGGATTGGATATTACTTGGATGAGATTGATTTGGGTGGGTGCATTTATATTTCTTTGGGTTGCTCCTGGATCATCTTTCTTAGTGATTATTTTATACTTCATTCTTTGGGCAGTTTTACCAAAAGCAGAAACTGCTTCAGATTTTTTGAAAATGAAGGGTAAACCGTTAAATTTTGACAATCTGAAAGAAGAATCAAGCAAAATTGTACAGTTTGCTAACGAAACCACCACAAGAGCGGGAGAAATCTATATGGAGAATAAACCTTACATTAATAATGCTGGAAGTGGAGTTTGGAATATTTTAAAATACTTGTTGGGAGGATTCTTCGCATTTATGGCAGTTTCTAGCATTATTGGAGTATTCATTCTATTCGGTCTTTTTGGAATAGATTCAAATTTTCCAGGAGCAAATGAAATGAAATTCCTATTTGATGACGATGGATTATACACTGTATTTACTGCGCTAATCATTATAGCATCATTGATTCCTACAATATTGTTCAGCTTACTAAGCATCAAGATTTTTTCTCCAAAAACTAAATTGAGAAATATTGGTTGGGTAATTGGGGTGCTCTTTCTAACAGTTATAGCATTAGGTACTTATTTTGGAGTGAGCATGGCAAAAAGAGAAATGTTTCTGAAAGGACAAAAAGAAGACACTGAAGAGGTAGCCATCAATACTTTATCTGATACAATTTATGTGGATATGAAAAGTATAACAATACCGCAGAACTTCACTGCATACGACGACGATCTTTTTTCTGATAAAATATCTGTTTATGAAAAAGATTGGATCCATGTTGATGTTACGAGAAAAGCAGATATCAAAACGCCATATTTAATTATTAAAAAAGAAGCGAAAGGTTATAATATTCCTTTGAACGCCACTGTTCCTGTAGAAATCGTTGGCAATAAGGTGATCCTTCCTAATTACATTAAATATCCTTATGAACACCGTTTCAGAGATTATAGCATAGATTACGAATTGGTAATTCCACAAAATGCAGTGGTAATTCCCCTGAAAAAAGATCAGATTAATTTTGATGGCGATACGGATGGAAACGGAATCAATGACAATGAGGAAGATGAAAATGAGGATGAAAACGGAAACATCTCCATTGAAAAAAATAAAATTTCTATTAACGGTGCTACGATTGAATACAGTGATAATGACAAAGATTCTGTAATTATTAATGGGAAAAAATATCAAAAAAATGAAGCCAAAAAGATTATGGATACAATGAAGATGAATATTGATAATATGAAAGACGTCGATATCAAAATAAAAGGCGATAAAAAAGAATTTTCTATCAAAACCAAATAATTAAACTTGAGAGAGTGACAGAAGGTGTGGATGAATAGCAACAGTTTGAAACCCACACTCTTCTACTCTCAAAAAAACACTAAAAATTTTCAATAATTAGTGGTTTATATATCAAAATAGTCTTATATTCGTAAAAAATTAACCAACGTAAAACATCAAATCATGGTACAAGTAGTTTTAGAAATCGCAGTAAAAATCGCAGATTTAATCAGCGGATTATTTTAAGAGAGACAATATTTCAATATATTTGTAAAGTATAACCAAGGTTTGGTTATACTTTTTTGTTTTAAAATAAAATTCATGAGAAAGATAATAGGCAAATTTTTGTTAAAAATGCTGGGCTGGAAAGTTGTTCTTCAAGGCGATGTCAACAGTCTCAACCGGTGTATTCTCGTTGTAGCACCTCATACCCACAATATGGAATATCTTCTTGGAAATCTTGCTTATTGGTCTTTAAAAAAGCCTTTGAAAATTATCATTAAAGATGCTCATACGAAGGCATGGTATGGCTCTCTTGTGCGAGGTCTGGGTGGTATCGGCATCGATAGAAGCCAGAAAAATGATCTTGTGAATTTTGTAGCCAATGAATTCAAGAAAGACGATTTCAGCCTGGTAATCACTCCGGAAGGTACAAGAAGCTGGGTTCCGAAATGGAGAAAAGGGTTTTATCATATGGCTTTGGCGGCGAAAGTTCCTATTGTTTTAGCAGCAGGTGATTTTAAAAGAAATATTGTATATCTTGGATATACCATTCCCTACGAAAGACTTGAAACAGCGTCCTTTTTAGAAATCATGGAAGAAATACAAAATTATTATATCAAATATGACATCGGACCAAAAATCCCATCCAATTGGAATCCGAATATTTTAGGAAACGATTCAGAAGCTAAGAGTTAATTACGAATACGAATTACTTATCATCATAAAAATGTATACAGAAGGCAAAACTAAGGAAGAAATTTTAGAATTTATCAACAATTGGGGAGAAGAAACTTTTGCCAAAACTCTTGATATACAATTTATTGACATTGATCTGGAAAACGAAACGCTTACAGCAACCATGCCTGTCTCACCAAAAATCCATCAGCCGTTTGGCATTATGCACGGTGGAGCGAGCTGTGTTTTGGCAGAAACTATGGGATCCAGCCTTTCTAATATTTTCATTGATGGCAGCAAATATTTCGGTGTGGGAACCAATATCACTTCCAATCATTTAAGAAGTAAAAAAGACGGCGTTATAACGGCTGTTGCGAGATTTATCAGAAAAGGGAAAACAATGCATGTTTCTGAAATCGAAATCCGGGATGAAAAAGGTCAGCTGATCAATCATACGACAATGACCAATAATATTATTAGCAGGTAATTTTAAGATTAATATACTAAGACTCAAAAACTTGAGTCTTTTTTTATATACTTGCTGCAACCTTTTTACTTTTTGTCATCTTATAATTGTAACCCATAAAATTATCAGTTATGAAAAAGTATTTACTCTTATTTGTTTGTTCAATTTTCTTGGTCATCAACTCTTGCACTGACAGCGATGTAAACATTGAAACAAAAACACCAGTTACCGTACAGCAAATCGGTAAAGGAAATTTAGTAGGAAATTACGTTCCGCAACAGAATATGGTCATCACAAATTCTACGCAATGGAATACGCTTCTTAATACTTTAGACAGTGTGAATAATACTTCTGGTAGTTTTACAGAAACGAATATTGATTTTAATCAGTTTATGGTTATTGCAGTTTTTGATGAAGTATTTCCTAACGGTGGACATTCTATTGATATCATCACGGTAGATGACAATCCTCAAAATATTGTAGTAGACCTAGAAAGATTATTAACAGGAAATCTTACAACTGTTGTTACTCAGCCCTATCATATTGTGAAAATACCTAAAAGCACAAAACCTGTTTTATTTCAATAGAAAATGCAAATTTTTTAATTTTATTAAAATTTTATCCATGAAAAATTTACTTTTACCTTTTTTATTGATACTTGCTTTAGTTTTTTCTTGCAGAAGTGAAAACGATGAAATGCTGGAGAAAAATGCAAATTCTGTAAACCTATATATTGCAGGTGCCGAAAATAATCAGGCATGTTATTGGAAAAATGGACAGAAAGTGATTCTATCAAATGGAACAGGGCTGTACGCGAGTCAGATTATTGTTGAAAATAACAATGTGTACGTGTATGGAGCAATGACCTCAGAATATACTTTAAATCTATCATCAAAACATTTATATTTGTGGATAAATGGAACTAAGAATAATTTAGATGAATATCTACAGGATGTACCAGATCCCAATCCAAGCAACAACTTTCAAATTTCATCCCGAATGATTGTTGAAAATGGAAATATTTATTTTTGCGGATCGATAACCAATAGTACTATACCTAGTCAAACAAATCAAACGTATTATTATTGGAAAAATGGAATAAAGTACCAGATTTCAAATGATCCTGCTCTCACATCACCCGGAATGTACCAATTGATCAATAATGAAATTTATTTGGGAATTCGTAAGAACTATCAGTATAATCCACTTACCTGGGAAACTGGATTTTACAAAAACAATATATACTCTCCTCTGACAAATGATTCACAAATCCTAGACTTTCTCACTGATAATACTGGAACATATGCATATGTAAAAAATATACTAACCGGTGAAAAGACTTTGAGAAATATAAATACAAATGCAGTTATAGCTTTCCCTTCAAATCCTCCAGGAGAAATTTTAGATGTTACATGGAGTAATAATGATAAGTACTTTATAGGAGATAATTTTTATTATAAAAACAACACATTAGTACAGCTAAATGATCCAAATGGATATAACAGAATTCGTGGTTTTAAAGTTAAAGATCAACAAATTTATACAATCAGATATAAAGACGGGTCAAATGTAGGAACAACGGTAAAAGTTTTTATAAATGATGTTGAAGTTCAGAGCCAACCTATCACAGGCGTTTCAGATCCTAATGTTGGAGGGTTTTTATCCATATTTATAGACTAACATCTAATGCAGGCACCAGACTGGCAAAAAATCTATCTCAACCACTCCCCAAAACTCTTGGGGATTTGTCGCAGATATGTCGCAGACTTACAGACTGCCGAAGATCTTTTGCAGGACAGCTTTATCCTGGCAATGCAAAAAAGTCATCAGCTGAACGATGAAAAAGCCTTATTCGGATGGCTCAAAACAATTGTCGTGAATAACGCTTTACAACATTTACGAAAACACTCCAAAGAAATCTTTGTCACCACAGAAATATCAGAAATCCCGGAACTACTGACAGAAATGAATACTCTCGCCACAGAAAATAATCATATTTTAGCCTACGATTTTACCAGAGAAGAACTGTTGAAGTCTATTGACAGCCTGCCTGTACATCATCGGTCTGTATTTAATCTTTATTTTATCGAAAATAATTCACATGCAGAAATTGCAAAGCTGTTGGGAATCAATGTGAATACGTCAAAATCGCATTTGATGAGGGCGAAAAAATCAGTACAGAATTATTTGATGACTCATTTTGTTAATAAGAACACGCCGAAAAATAAAAAGAAAATGACCCAGCTACTGATTTTCATCGGATTTGGCGGACTGGCTTGGGCACAGACTTTCCAAAGTAAATTTGCAGATTTCAGCATTTTACCTTCAAAAGAGTTGATTATTCCTAATGATATAAAAACAAACAGTTTATCTTTCTCTGCATCAAGTTTAAACAAAAATCTTCAAAAAAAATTAATTATTGCAGCGACGCTTTTTATCATCATTCTATTTTCTATACATGTCAATAAAGGAAATTATCAATTCCAAAATTCAAAGGCAAAATCTCTGGTAAATACGAAGATGATTGTGAATGAAAAAATTTCTGAGAATAATTTTATCTCTCAATCAAAACCTGAAATTACTGAAGAAGTTCGAGCAAATGCAATCAATTTAAATCAAAAAATACAGATTCAAAAAACGGTTTCTTCTGAAAATAAGGTCAATGAAAAAGCAACTATCGTTAAACCAAAAGATTCAATAAAAAACATTCCAAAAAGAGTGGTAATTGTAAAAAAAGTGATCCAAAGAGATACCATTTTTATTGAAAGAGAAAACTAATGATACACATATTTTACAATAAATTCCTTTTTATTTTTGCAATTTTATTTTTGCAGTTTTTTCAGGCACAAAGAACCAAAACCGATACGGTATATGTTTATGAAAAAGTGACTGTGTATGACACCATTTACCTGGAAAAAGCTGTAAAAAATAAATTAAATGATATCATCCTCAAAGAGTCTGTAATAAAAGAACTGGTGATAGAAAACCAGCTTCCGCAAAAGCCCGGAAAAAACAGGATTAACAAAAACAAAGCATCAGGATTTGAATTTGGAATTGAAGCTGGAGTCGGGTTCAAAAACAGCAATTGGGCAAAAGAATTGAGCAACGGCAAACAACAATTTGGGCAGAATTCAGGAATATGGATTTCCAAAAGCGTAAGTCAAAATTTATATCTGATGTTATCTGCAAATGTATATCACTGGAACTCTACTTTTGATCTGGATGCAAATAAAGAAGATACTTATCTGAACGGATTTTATTTCACAGAAGACAGTGAGCCTCTGCTTTTCCAGAGATTTAACAATAAACACTTTGAATATATAGCACAATTGAAAGTCTTATACGAATGGAAAAAAATACGTCCGTTTGTCGGTTTTTTGGCAAACAGAAATGTTTATAAAATGCAGTTTTTGGTTCCTGAAAATAATGTTTTAGATAAGCTTGATGATTTTAAAAGCAAGCAATTTAATTTTGGGTTTTCTTTTGGAATTCAATACCTGGTTTTTCCTAAATTACTGATCTCAGCTGATTATCAGTATTATCGAATGAAAGATTTATCTTTAAAAAACAGCTCATTTGATTTTGACATTTTTAAGACTAATAATACCTTTGCTGAAAGAAAACTCAATCTTGGAATTTCCTATACCTTATTCAAGTAAAGTTTTTATTAACCTCTAATTTATGATCTATTTCAAATTTCCTTTTGACGAAAAGCTCTATTCTACAGATGGATATTCAGATAAAAAAGCTGTATTATTCAAATCTTTTGATCAGTCTGAAAGTATCATCTTCAATGGAGATATGATTGAGATAAATGATAAAACCGGGATTTTTTTGGGTGAATCATTCGTTAAAGATGAAACCCGATTTTCACCCGAAAATCATGAAGAATACGTAAAAAAACTGCAGAAAGTTATTGAAGTGATCAAAGAAAATCAACTTCCAAAGCTGGTGCTTTCACGAAGAAAAATTTTTAGAGATTTTAATGAAATTAATGCAAAAGAGAGCTTTAGAAACTTATGCGAAGCTTATCCCAATGCATTCAGATATATTTTTATAAAAGATGGTAACTCCTGGATGGGTGCATTTTCAGAAGTGCTGGGAAAATTCAACAAATCTACCCACGAGTTTGAAACGATGAGCCTCGCAGGAACGATTCCTATCTCTGAAAGTTGGACAGATAAAGAAATCGAAGAACAAAAACCTGTTTCTTCGTATATCAGAAATGTTTTACAGAAATTCAATACTAATGCTGAAATCTATGAATCGGAAACATACGATCATATTTCGGGAAATATCAAGCATTTGAGAACCGATTTTAAACTAAAAATAAATCCTCAGGATCTTGATGCAATTATTGAAGAACTTCACCCTACTCCTGCAGTTTGTGGAATTCCGAAAGATTTTTGTCAGGAAAAAATTAGGCAGTTCGAGAAATTTCCCCGAGAACTGTACGCCGGATTTATCAGAATTGAAACGGATGAATTCATCCAATATTTCGTGAATTTACGATGTGCGAAATTGTACAGCGACTCTGTACATATTTTCACAGGCGGCGGAATTACTGCCCAAAGCAACCCGGAAAAAGAATGGATTGAAACTGAGCTAAAATCTGAAGCGGTTTTGAAAAACCTAGTTTTTTCAATCTAAGCCAGTTATTTCAACAATTTCTATAAAAAATCCTCTCTCAAAACTGAAAGAGGATGATATTTTATATTAAAAGTATTATTTTTTAACTCCGATTTTACTCCACGTATTCAATACGAAGAGTAAAAACAACCCGATGACACCGCAGACAATTGAAATTACATACTTCATATTGTCTTCTGATGAAATCTCAGAATGCCAGTCGATTGCATAAATATTGATTGCGATAATCACGATAAATACGATTAAAAATACTTTATAAAACTTCTGCATGATCTTAAAAATTTATATAGGTCTGCACCAATTGTGCAAAGTTTGCTGTAAATAATTTAATTGAAATTGCGAGCAGGATGATTCCGAAAACTTTCTGTAAAATCGACAATGTCGCTTCACCCATTTTCTTCTCTAACCATGGAGCTGATTTCAGCACCAAATATACAAAAATTGTGTTGAGAACGATTCCAAGAATGATGTTAATATCATGAAATTCTGCGCGCAAAGACAAAGTTGTTGTAAGAGTACCTGCTCCTGCCACCAACGGAAAAGCGATAGGAACAATTGATGCCGCTTTTGCTTCGGTAGTTTTATTGATCTCAATCCCAAGAATCATTTCTAAAGCAATAATAAAAATAACAACTGCACCTGCAATTGCAAACGAGTTAACATCTACCCCGATAAACTTCAAGATCTTATTTCCTACAAAAAGAAAAACAATCATGATCAACCCGGCAGTAATCGACGCCCTCTTGGCTTCAATCTGCCCGAACTTTTGCTTTAAGCTTACGATAATAGGAATAGAGCCGATGATATCGATCACCGCAAAAAGTACCATAAAACAGGTCATGGTTTCTTTAAAAGAAAAATCTTGAAGAATCTCCATTATTCAATAATTATTAATTTCGCAAAATTATGAATAAAAAATGATTATTTACTAATCTGAGAATACAAATCGATAATTTCTTTCAAAAGTTCCCCAATTGACTCTTCAGATTTTACAGGTGTAAATTTTTCAATCTGAATTCTTTGAGACAGATTTCTATACCGTTCTGCTACGGAACCTCCAAGATGCTGCTCCAGGAATTGTTTGAAATCATCCTTGGAACTTTGAAAATACTGGTTTCTAACCTCCGAATCCAGCTCATCAACCGTTGCAAAAAACTGATCAAAGCGATGACTGTCTTTTAAATTTTCTAGATATGTAAAATAGTCTCCTACATCACTTTTCAGACTCTGTCTTATTTCTTTTTCAGTTTCAGCCACCGAACCTAAAGGTTTTGGAGCTGTTTTTTCTTTAACTATAATGCGTTTTTTTTGCCAATTTTTAAACAGCAAATATGCCACGAATAAGCCCAGTAAAATTCCTGCGTTAATGAAAAGGACCTTCCAGTTAAATCTGCTTTTTTCTTTTACTTTAAATGTAGTCGTTTTTAAAACCGGACTGTTTACTGTTTCAAGCAGTGTATTAGTATATTCATTCACTTTCTCAACCGTAGTACGTGCTTCTAAAACCTGATCATGTGAAAATGCAGTAAGATTTAAAGTTTCCTGGCCCAGATTGATGTATTCTTTTACTGCAGGGTTAAAGAAAGCAAACTCTTCTGTTTTTATATTAAGACTTCCGGATTTATTAGGTATTAGAACGTAATTGGCTAAAATATATCCTTTCATGCCTTCAATTCCGGCTTTTACTCTTGAGGTAATTTTGGGAGCGAAAACTTCGTAATCGGGAGAGTTTTCAATTTTTGGCAATTCCATATCTGACAAATTGCCTTCACCTGAAACTTTCAGAATGACATTGACCGGCTTTTTAGCTTCTATCTTGTCTTTAGATTCGTGATAAACATCTACTTTAAAATTTCCTACAGCATTTTTAAAACATTCCGGAGAACCCTCAGGAAGCTTTTTTACATTCAATTTTACTTTATTAGAAGACACTTTGCTTTTGGCTGTATACGAATTTACCGAAGCAGAAACTGAAGGTATCTCAACAAATCCTGACTCATTTGGAAATACAATAAACATTGCTAGAATCTGGGAAGGCATATTTCCAAATCCTGACGGGTCGATTTCAGATTTGTGAAAATTTACAGGATATACATTGATGTTCTGATTTTCAGGAAGATGTATATTTCTTACCTTTCTCAGGTTGTCTATATTTTTGGAATACACTCTCAAGACAGCTACTGTAGCCTGATTCTGATACACCTCTCTATCTTCAATTTCCATATTGAGATAAACGTCATTATCAATGTTTTTTGCGACAGTTTTCTTCTCAATATCACGAATAAAGATATCGAATGGTTCTGTTTTATAGATTTTATTATTGACAGTAACCAATACAGAACCGATTCTGATTTTGCCTCTTTGCTTGGGTTCAAGAGCAATTCTGGTAATGTACTGTTCTACAGAAACGTTAGAATCGGGATCTCTCACACCCTGATTAAATGAGCCGTTGCCAATAATATTAAATTTCGATAAATCCGGCAGCATGATTTTACTTTGCTGTACGAGATTATCACCATTCAATTCTAAAACAATCGTGAGATTTACAATTTCTTTACCGTTGTAATCACTTTTATCAGGTTTCATAGTGAGTTCTACCTGTCCGTAAGCAATTACGGAAACAAGGGTAAACAGTATGTAAATAAATTTTTGATTCATCACCAATCTTTCTCGTTGCTTGGAGGCAATGAGTAAGAATTCTTATTTAAAATTCTTTTGGCGGTTTCTTTTTCTTTCTCACCTACTTTATTCAATATGGCGTTCTCAACATCTTTTGGCATTTTGCCCTGATTATTCTTATCTTTATTGGGCTGATCGCCTTCCGGACTTTCACCTTCATTATTCTGACCTTTACCCTGATCTTGCTTAGGATCGCCATTTTTGTCTTTATTCTTCTGCTGATCGTCGCCTCCGCCGCCTTTACCGGATTTGCTCTTCTGATCTTTCTTCTGCTGATTTTCCTTCTCTTTTAATTTTGCAATTTCAAAATTCTTTCTTGTGGCTTCGTTGTAAGGATCCTGTTTCAGCGATTGTTTATAAAAATCTGCAGCCTTCTCGGGCTGGTTCATCTGCATATAGCTATTTCCCAGGTTATGCAAAGCAGCTGCCTTGTCCGGAATCGTCTGTGAAAGACTTTGTGCTTTCTCAAATTCTGCCTTTGCTTCTTCGTATTTTTTGCTTTTATATAAAGCATTCCCCAGATTATAATGTGCTGTAAATTCTTTTTCATCAGATTTTATAGCTTCCATATATCTTGATGAAGCGCCTTCATAATCTTTACCTTTAAATTTCTGATTACCCTCATAGACCAGAGTTTTATAATTTTTCTGCCCAAACAATGCGCCTGAGAATGAGAAAGTAATCATAAACGAGAGAAATAAAAATTTAGTATTCATCTATTGCAAAATTATTCCTTTATATGTTAAGAAAGAGATGTGTAATTGTTAAAGTTGGGTTAAAGTATTGACTGACTAAGATTTTGATAAAATCATCAGAGTTTTATATATTGAAATCTCTCTTGGGATTAAAAAGAAAAATAATCAGAAAAAACAAAATAGAAACCGCTAAAAAATACTGATAATAATGATTTGCATTTTGAGACTTCACTAGAGTTGCTGTGGAAGATACCTTTTTTCTTAATGCTTCGATGATTCTGTCGGGTGCTTCGCTGATGTTATTTCCGTCAATATAGGTTCCGCCGGTAGATTCTGCTATCTTATGAAGCGCATCAGTTTGTCTTTTAGAAATAACGGTTTGTCCGTTCATATCGCTTTTATAGCCCATCAACTGTCCAAATTCATATTCCGGAACGGGTGCACCTTCTTCAGAACCAATTCCAACAGAGGTTACCATAATGCCTTCTCTGTTGGCAAGCTTGATTGCAGCATTATCATTTCCTTCATTATCTTCACCATCGCTTAACAAAACAATTTTTCTAGAACCTTTGTTGATATCTTTAAATTTATCAGCCGCTGTTTCCATTGCTTTCAGAAAGTCTGTTCCTTGAATTTTGACAGAACCTGTTTCTACTCCATTAATATAAGTTTCTGCAGAATTATAATCTGTTGTCAACGGCATTATTGATGTGGCCTGGCCTGCAAAAATAATCATTCCCACTTTATCGTTTTTGAGCTTCTGCATCGTTTGAATAATAAGGTTCTTAGCTTCCACCAAACGGCTTGGCTCCACATCTTCGGCATTCATCGAGTTGGAAACATCCAGCATAAAAATCACATTATTAAATTTCTGATTGGTTGTCACTTCTTCAGAACCGCTTAATAAATCAATGATTGAAAAAATCAGAAACAACGTAGCCAAAAAATATAGGGCCGGAAAAATCTTAATAAATCCTGATTTTTTTTCAAATAAGGCTTCTTGGAAACGGCTTTCTGCAAATGCATCCCGGCTTTTCTTCTTCCACCGTAAATACCGGATAAGAAAAAATGACAAAACAGGCAAAAGCAAAAGTAACAACAAGTACCAGTAATTTCCTAAATACAACTCCATCAGCTTAAAAATTTATATAATACCCATCTTAATAATGCATCAAAAACCAGCATTCCTAAAGCAATCCAAAGGAAAATTTTAAAATATTCCTGATAATTATAAAGCTTGGCAACTTTTATATCAGATTTTTCAAGCTGATTGATCTCGCTATACACTTCTTCCAGACTGCTGTTTGAGGTAGCTCTGAAATATTTTCCGCCGGTTTCATTCGCAATTTCTCTTAAAACAGGCTCATCAATCTGAACCTCTGTTTCGGTAAAAACCAAATCTCCGAAAACATCAACTTCTGTAGGCATGAGCGCAATACCATTGGTGCCGACACCGATAGAATATACTTTTATATCATTGTTTTTAGCCAATTCAGCGGCAATCTGCGGCGGAATAGCATTTTCAACATTACTGACACCGTCTGTCATCAAAATAATGATCTTACTTTTTGCCTTGCTGGTTCGAAGATGATTTACCGCGACAGAAAGTCCTTCCCCTATTGCAGTTCCGGGATAAAGTTCGGTTGTATTCAGATTTTTCAGCTCCTCAATAACCACCTGATGATCTGAAGTGACGGGAACTTTAGTAAATGCTTCTGAGGCGTACGTTACGACTCCTATTCTATCGTTGGGACGCTTTTCAACAAATTGTATGGCAATTTCCTTCAATGCGGTCAATCTATCGGGTGAAAGGTCTTTAGATAACATACTTAATGAAACATCTACTGCAAACATTATATCTACACCTTTGGTATCATCTCTGTCCTGAGAGATTGTAAACGTTCTCGGTCTTGCCATCGCAATAAAAAGACATGAAAGGATAATGTATTTTGAGATTTTTAATAAAAAAAGAACAGGCAGAATTCCATTATTGCTCACCATATTTCCAATAGATGGAACTTTTATCCCTTTCAATTTTTTCTTGCTTATATCGAGAATTAATAAAGGAATAAATGAAAGAAACAGCAGCAAAAACCACGGACTGTAGAACTCAAAATCAAACATCTTTTCTCAGGTTTTCAAATTCTATATCCTTTGATGATCTTTTCACAAAGTCTTTGATTTCGTTAAAATCTTTTTCCATCGTCTGCTGATTAGGAAAAGTTTTAGCAAATTTCACCAGATCACCTCTGAAAAATACATCTTCTATAATTTTCTCATTATCCTGCGAAATGGTATTGTTTTCTTTCATTAGATGAATCAGATCATCAGTCAACAAAACATCGGCAGGAATTCTATATTGTTTTGCAATAAATTTTCTTGAAATATCAATTAACTCCACGTAAAACGAACGGTAGTTTCCGTCTTCGATATATTTTTTCTTTCTTAGAGAGTCCAATTCTTTTAAAGTCTGATTGGTTGCTACTATCGGCGAATCTTTAGATCTTCTTCCATATTTTACAAACATAATAATTGCAATAATTAAAGCGATCAAAGCTAAAGCTCCTAAAACATACCATTTATAAAGCTGCCAATAATCTATGACATCCAGTTTGACGTCCTTATTATTCATGATATCATTGATCACATCACCTTTTTGGGCAGTATTTACCACTTCAATTTCATAAGGAATTGTTTTTAAAACTCTGTCTCCTACTTTAAACTCAAGCTCAGGAATGGTATACGTTCCTTCTTCAAAAACTGAGAATTCAACATTTCTTTGGTAAGAATCAGGCTGAATTCCGATGCTGTCTTTAATTTCTTCAAAATGAAATGGCAGCAATTGATCCTTTGGGGCAGCTTTTACTTCCTGATTATTGAGATTATCAATTTTCACGGTAAATCGGTTGACTTCGCCGAGAGCCAATGTTTTCTTCTCAAGATTCGAGGAAAGTATCTGCGACAAAGCGTTTGCAGAGATGAAAAATGATAAGAGTAATACTAATTTTTTCAATTTTAAATAGTCAATTTCGGCTAATGCCTAATTTATTTTTAATTTAAATTTATTTCTTCTGAAAGTAATGATACAACAATTTTGAGTAATCATCGCCCGTACTGATATTCATAAAGCTTGCCGAACTGTTGGCAAAATCTTCCTCCAATACTTTTACTTTCTGCTTTTTTGCTTCCGCAAAAGTATATCTCCATCTTGCGTTTGAAGTATTGACCCAAACCTGTTTCCCGGTTTCGGCATCATGAAAAAGCGTATAACCTACATCAGGAATTTCATTATCTTTTTCATCGAAAATTCTCATTCCCAAAAGCTGATGTTTTTTTGAAGCAACACGAAGCATTTTAGAATCATAGGCGTCTTCAAAATCTGATAGTAAAAAAACGAGTGACTTTCTTTTGAAAATCCCCATCATGTATTCTAAAGATTTATCGATTTTAGAAACTGCAGGAATATAATCTGCCGTCAGAATATTGCTGATAATTGACAAAATATGCTTTCTACCTTTTTGTGGCGGAATCACTTTATAGACTTTATCTGCAAACAAAATCAATCCCACTTTATCATTATTACCTGCTGCTGAAAATCCTAAACTTGCGGCAATTTCTGCAGCATATTCTCTTTTGAGCTGGGTTTTAGTACCATAATCCATTGAAGCAGAAATATCAACTAAAATCATCATGGTCAGCTCACGCTCCTCCTCCATTACCTTTACGAAAGGCTCACGAAAACGTGCCGTTTTATTCCAGTCGATTCTGCGGATTTCATCACCGAACTGGTAAGGCCGAACTTCTGAAAACGTCATTCCTTGTCCTTTAAAAGCACTGTGATATTGTCCCATCAGAGAAGCTTCCGTCTTCTTACGAGTGCGGATTTCTATTTGCTTTACTTTTTTTATGATGTCTTTTATCTGCACTTAATCACTTCATTTATCGTTGCCTTTATCTTTTTCTTCTACTATACTTACCAATGTATATTTATCGTAAGCCATGATATCAAAAACCTTTGACACTCCGGTCAATAACCATTTTTTATAAATGAGTTTTCCATTCATATAAAGATAAAACTCATTATCTTTTGTCACTTTATTAAAAATTGGCATTACGGTGCCTGTATTTTAGCCAAAATTCTGTTCACAATTTCTTCAGAAGTAATTTCTTCTGCTTCCGCTTCAAAGGTTAATCCGATTCTGTGTCTTAAGACATCTTTTGCCAATTCTTTTACATCTTCAGGAATGACAAATGCTCTTCCTCTTAAAAAAGCGTACGCTCGTGAAGCAATTGCTAAGTTGATTGATGCTCTTGGAGAAGCTCCGAAACTGATATAATTTTTCAGTTCAGAAAGACCGTATTTCTCCGGAAAACGGGTGGCAAAAACCATATCAAGAATATATTTTTCAATCTTTTCGTCCAGATAAATCTGGTTGACAATCGATTTTGCTTCAACGATATTCTGTAAAGAAATAACAGGTTTTACCTCCGGCTGATGCGAAGTAGAGACCATTCTCATTACTTTTCTTTCATCCTCAAATTCCGGATAATCAATTTTGCATTTCAGCATAAAACGGTCGCTTTGCGCTTCGGGCAAAAGATAGGTTCCCTCCTGATCGATGGGATTTTGTGTTGCTAATACCAAAAACGGTTTTGGAAGAGGCATCGTTTCGTCACCTATTGTCACCTGTTTTTCCTGCATTACTTCTAGAAGGGCAGACTGCACTTTGGCCGGAGCTCTGTTGATCTCATCTGCAAGTACAAAATTGGCAAAAACAGGGCCTCTTTTTATTGAAAAATCGTTTTCTTTAATATTATAAATCATCGTTCCCACAACATCTGCAGGAAGAAGATCTGGTGTAAACTGAATTCTTGAAAAGTCACCATGCACAGCTTCAGCAAGCGTTTTTATCGCCAATGTTTTTGCAAGACCAGGAACTCCTTCGAGCAAAACATGGCCATTTCCCAAAAGTCCGACCAAAAGTCGATCTATCATGTATCCCTGCCCGATAATTACTTTGTTGATTTCCTGTCTCAAAAGTGAGAAGAAATAATTTTGTTCTCTAACTTTTTCCGTGAGTTGACGAATGTCTTCTGCTTGATATGAATCTGACATAGTTTAAATTAAAATAATTGGTAAATTTCTGATAAATACTTGCATTAATCAACACAATGAATGCCATATTTGAGTTAAAATTTGTTAAATATTCCAGACAGATTAAAAGATTCGGAATGTTTAAAGTTTGAAATTAAATATACTTTAAATTTAAAATCATAAAAAATACATAAATTTTGCCTTAAACCCCTATTCAAAAATTGTCATTTTCAGTTTATTAAACTATTTTTGGTGATTAAATTTTTTGCAAAATGAATTATCATTTTCAAGCTCACAGACAGGTCAGAAAAAACCTTTTGGATATCTTGCAGAACACTTCACATGATGATCTTCTATTAATTCCCGATGGTTTTAATAACAACATGTACTGGAATATTGCGCATACCGTTGCTACACAGCAATTGTTGCATTATTATCTGAGCGGACATCCTTTCAGAATCGATAAATACTGGATCGAAACCTATAAAAAAGGAACCATGCCCAATCTGAATGTACAGAAGTCTGAAGTAGAAGATCTAGAATTTCTTTTAACCGAAACATCCAAGATTTTGATGAAAGATTACGACAGCGATTTTTTTTCAGATTATACGCCGTACACCACAAGTTTCGGGATGGATCTGAAAAGTATTCAGGATGCAATTATTTTTAACAATCTTCATGAGAGTTTGCATTACGGCTATGCAATGGCGCAGAAGAGAGCAATTTTAGGAGAAAAAGGCTAAAGAGCTAAGAAAAAATAAGTTGAATTAAACTTATACATTTAAATTAAAAATATAAAATTTTGGAAGATTTTCAACATAAGAACTCAAAACCTGAATTTAGAAATTCAGAACCTAATAAGAAAGACGATTTTATATTCGGGTTGCGTCCCGTTTTAGAAGCGATTGAAGCAGGGAAAACGATTGACAAAATTTTTGTACAGAATGCCCTGCAAGGGGAAATTTTCGCAGAGCTGAAAGCTGTTTTAGCAAAATATAAAATACGTCCCAACTATGTACCTGTTGAAAAACTGAACCGTTTTACGAGAAAAAACCACCAAGGTGTAGTTGCTTTTATTTCAGACGTACCTTTTCATAAAATAGAAAATATTATTCCTGAATTATTTGAGGAAGGAAAAGTACCGTTCATATTAATTTTAGACAGATTAACTGACGTAAGAAACTTTGGAGCCATTTGCAGAACTGCAGAATGTGTGGGAATTCATGCAGTTGTTATTCCTGAAAAAGGAGGAGCACCGATCAATTCTGATGCGATAAAAACTTCCGCGGGGGCAATGTACAACATTAAAATCTGCAAAGAGAATAATTTGGCTCATGTGGTAGATTATCTTCAGCAAAGCGGAGTTTCTGTATTTTCGGCAACTGAAAAAGCACAAAAACTGATTTACGATGTCAATTTTACAGAACCTTGTGCTATCGTGATGGGGAATGAAGAAACCGGAATTTCTAAAGAAGTTCTGCATCATTCTGACGAAAAAATAAAACTTCCCATCGAAGGAAAAACTCAGTCATTAAACGTCTCTGTAGCTTGCGGAGCCATTCTTTACGAAGCGATGAGACAAAAATTAGTGAAAATCAATTAATAGTAGTACAATCATTTATGAAAAATATAGCAGCAATAGCATTGATCTCTTTAGCCATTATTTCATGTAAAAAAGAGACAGCAACGATTACAAAAATAGACCCTAAAACCGGAAAAACGATAACAGTAGAAGTTCCTGCAGATTCTGTGGCTGAAGTGAAAGCAAATCCTGCAATCAAAGACTCTTTGGGTGTTTATACACAGTCTTTTAAGCTTGAAAAAGGTAAAACATATCCTTTAACGACGTACCAAAGAGACGTGAAAACAATGACTGATCCTCAAGGAAAAACATTGAACGGAACAAGTGAATCTACCGACGAAATGAGTTTTACAGTAAATGATGTGAAAAATGGAATTTACGATATTACCATCAATCTGATCGGGAAAAGAAACTCTCAGAGTGCTGATGGAAAAACCATTGTTGTAGACACAAAACAGGCAATCCCGAAAGAGGACAATCTTAAAATGATCTGGAATGTAAACCGTGCATTGACCGGTAACAAACTGAACATGAAAATGGACAGTAAAGGAAATGTGATCTCAATTACAGGTTTTGATGCTATCTATACAAAAATTTCAAACGCACTGGGAACGCTCATCAAAGATGCTAATCAAAAAGCAAGTGCTGTTGCAGGTCTGAAACAAACCTTTAACGAAAAAGTGCTGAAAGACCAATTTGCAAAAAACCTGACAATTATCCCTAAAAAAGGAGTAAAAATCGGTGAAAAATGGTCGACAAGCGAAAGTGCTGATGAAACAGGAAAATTTAAGGTAACCTCAAACTATGTTTTGAAAAGTGTAGGAAACGGTATAGCTGAAATATCTATAACTGGAGGAATTCCTAAAAAAGAAGAGAAAAAATCTCAAGGCGAGATGACGCACAGCATGAGCAGCGAACTGGCTCAAAACGGAACCATTAAATTTGACCAGAATACAGGCTGGATCACCAATCAGAATATCACGGTAAAAACTACTCAGATAGAAACAATTTCAGACGGAAAACAGTCTCAGAGTATGAAAAGTGTGTCAAATTCTTCTGTAATGGTAAATCCTGCTGCTAAATAATTATAAAATTTGAAGGTTGAAGAGTTTTTAGCAACTAGAAATGTGTCTTTTGGATCTAACATTACAATTAATTTGATTGGTTATGAAATTTATTTTTGAGTTAATTCTCGCTACAATTATTATTTTCTTTGTCTGGAATATTTTAAAAAGAGTTTTCTTTAAATCTTTTTATAAATACACAGGCTTTAAACCAAATAACGTGCAGAACCAGGAAAATAAAAACTCAAATAAAAATATTGATAAAAAAGTAAAATGGGATGCAGAAACTGTGGAATACGAGGAAGTGAAAGATAAAAGTAATGCGAAGCATTAATGGATCTTGTGAACTTTGCTAAGTGAAATCAAGGATTCGACGAAGTCAAACGCCTTAGCGAACTTAAATATATGCATATAGTAGCAAAATAACTTTGCGGACTTTGCATTAGAAACAAAAACAAATCTAAACGAATGATTCTTAAAATCAGAATTTCTCAATTAATATCTACTGATAACCAAAATGGCAAAAAATAAAAACTTAATTTACATTGCAATTTCCATCGCTGCATTCTTAGTTTTAGCATTTTTATATTCCACTCCTGTGCTTACGGGAAAGCAGCTTTTCCAACATGATATCGTTCAGTATCGAGGCGGAGCGAAAGAACTTATCGATTACAGAGACACTTACGATAAAGAAACATATTGGAGTGATTCTATGTTTGGAGGGATGCCCACTTACCAAATGGGAAGCCGTTTTGATGGTGATATTATTAAAAAATTAGACAGTTACTTGAATATTCTTCCGAGACCTGTTAATTATCTTTTCTTATTGTTTTCAGGATTTTTCTTGTTAGGAATGGTCGCAGTAAGAAATTGGAAATATGCGCTTTTGGGAGCCACATTTTTTGGTCTTTCTACCTATTTCTACATCATTATAGCAGCCGGACACAACGGAAAAGTCAATACCATTGAATATTTTGCACCGCTTTTAGCCGGAATTTTACTGGTGTATATCAGAAAAAAATACGTCCTTGGTTTCATTGTCACCACTCTATTCTTCGGATTGCAGGTGGCTGCCAATCATCCACAGATGACCTATTATCTGTTTTTGGGACTGGGATTTTTATTCTTGTCTGAATTAATCAGAGCCATCCAAAAGAAAACACCGATGAAACATTTCATGATCTCATCCGGAATCATAGCAGGAGCTTTAGCGATCGGTGTCGGGATGAATTCTCAGCGAATCATGGCCAACTCTGAGTACATTAAAGAAACTGTAAGAGGAAAACAAATTCTCAATACAGAAAGCCACACTGCCGGAAATTCGGGAATGGATAAAGAAAGCATACTGATGTGGAGTTACGGTAAACTGGAAACTTTAAATCTTTTCATTCCGAGATTGATGGGAGGCGGAAGCCAGGAGCCTGAAGCTGCAGAAATGATGTCTAAAGTTCAGGAGCTGGTACAGGAAAATGTAACTTCTCAAGCAGAAATGGATAGGGTCTCTAAAGGTTTTGGAAGCGTAACCTATTGGGGCGACCAACCCGGAACTTCAGGTCCTGCTTATCAGGGAGCTATTATATGTTTTTTAGCCCTTTTAGGATTCTTTTTTGCATGGAAAAAGTACCGCTACTGGATTCTTGGAGCGACTATTCTGACGATTCTTCTGGCTTGGGGAAGCAACTTTATGCCATTGTCGGATTTCTTTATTGAATATATTCCTTTTTACAGCAAATTCAGAGCACCATCTTCTATTTTGGTTGTTATTGAATTATTATTTCCTTTAATTGCCATCATTGGATTGTACAGATTTTATACTGATTTATCTTTGGAAGAAGAATATAAAAAGAAAATTTTGACGTATGTGAGCGGCGGAGTTTTAGGCTTGACATTAATTTTAATTCTTTTCGGAAAGTCTCTATTAGGCTTCCATACCGATAATGAGAAGACCTATTTACCACCCTTCCTACTAGATTATTTAACAGAAGAAAGATTTAAATTATTCAGAATTGATGCAATCAAAGCATTGTTTTACGTGGGAATTACCGCTGCTATTTTATTTTTTAGTTTAAAACAAAAACTGAATCAGAATCTTACTTTAATTATCATTGGTGTGGTAAGCTTATTTGATTTATGGACAGTCAATAAACGTTATCTGAATGACGATAATTACGTTGACAAAATCTTCGCTGAAAACCCTTTCCAGACAGAAGGTTCGGATTATCTTGCTGAAAAAGTAGGTGATAATCAAAACCTTCAATCTATTCTGGCAAGTATTCCGGTTAATAAAACTCTGGAAACAATTGCTGAAAAAGACAAAAAACATTACAGAGTTTACAACCAGGTTTTGGGAGTAACAAGTGAGACCAATACCTCTTATTTTACTTCTTCCATCGGTGGATATCATGCAGTACGACTGAGACGATATGATGACCTACTGAATGAATATATTTCAAACCCAGACAGCGTAAAAACACCGAAAATATTGAATTTACTGAATACAAAGTACATGGTTTTCGGAAATCCACAGGAACCACAGGTTGTCCCGAATCCTAATGCGAACGGAAATGCGTGGTTTGTGAGTGATCTTAAATTTGTCAATACTCCAGACGAAGAAATAAAATCGCTTGGAAATATTGACTCAAAGAAAACAGCAGTTATCAATGTTTCAGACAAGGCTTATTTTAATGGAAAACAAGTTCAGCCAGACTCTACCGCTTTTATTAACCTAACAAAATATGAAGCGAATGAATTGGAGTTTAAATCTCAATCGAAAACCCCACAATTAGCTGTTATCTCAGAGATTTATTATCCCCACGGCTGGAAAATGTTTGTTGATGAAAAAGAAGTTTCGTACATCAAAGCAGATTATCTTTTGCGTGCAGTACACGTTCCGGCAGGAGAACACAGCATCAGAATGATTTTTGAACCTGAAGTGATTGCTACCGGAAAATGGATTTCTTTGCTATGTTTTGGATTATTTGTTTTATTGAGCGCGGGTGGATTATATTATATCTACCGCAAAAGAGACGAAAGTAAAACTGCTAATTAGTAAGTTAAAAGCTTCGAATGGATTTAGCAGATTTAGAAACAACAAAATTTATTTCTCAAAAAGAATTTGAAATATTCGAAGAAAAACTTAACCAATTAATTGCTAATCAAAAGCTCATCAAAGTTGGTGATGACACATTAAGAAATTTTGACTGCTATCTTTATCAGTCTTTTGATAATAATAAAATCTACTGTTTATCTGTTCCTGATAATTCTTGGAGAGGTTTTTTTCTAAATTATGAGAAGGCTAAAAGGCATATTATAAATTTAAAAAAGCTTGATAAACAGAAATCAACAGGTTGTTTATTTTCTTTATTTCTAATAATCCTAATAACTTTAATAGGAATAATTTTTAAAAATTATCTTTAAATTGACAGAGAAAAAAATCCTTATCATCACCTATTACTGGCCACCTGCAGGTGGACCGGGAGTTCAGCGATGGTTGAAGTTTGCAAAATATCTCCCTGAATTCGGCTGGAAACCTATTATTTTTACTCCTGAAAATCCAAGCTATCCTTTGATTGATGAAAGTTTGATAAAAGACATTCCTAAAGATTTAAAAATTATAAAAACTAAAATCTGGGAACCTTATCAATTGGCTGAGAAGCTTAATAAGAGTAATAAAAAATTTAAAGCCGGGCAGTTTGATGTAGGGAGTAACCAAAGCTGGAAATCTAAATTATCCATTTGGGTTCGCGGAAATTTTTTCATTCCGGACGCTAGAGTCTTTTGGGTAAATCCTTCTGTGAAATTTTTAGAAAACTATTTAAAAGAAAATAAAATTGATGTTGTCGTTACTTCCGGGCCGCCGCATTCGCTACATTTGATTGGTTTGAAATTGAAAGAAAAATTCACTGATATTAAATGGATTGCCGATTTCCGTGATCCTTGGACGGAGATTTCTTATTACAAACATTTAAAACTAACCAATAAATCTGACAAAAAACACCGTCAGCTGGAAAGTGATGTTTTCAAAAACGCAGATATCACATTGGCAACAAGCTATACCGATGCTGAAAATTTCAGGAAAAACGGAGCCAATGCCTTTTGCATTACCAATGGTTATGATGAAAGTGATGCTTCTGTTCCGCACCCAACCGCTGAAACTCTCTCAAATAAATTCACTTTGAGTTATATAGGAGTTCTTGAACAGCTAAGAAATCCTCAAAACCTTTGGAAAGCTCTTGATGATTTAATTATCATAAATGCAGATTTTGCTAAGAACTTTAGTCTAAAATTTGCAGGTAGAATTGATGATAAAATTTTGCAGTCTATTGAAAATTCAAACGTAAAAAATCATATTGATAATCTGGGATATCTGTCACATGACAAAGCAGTTGATGAAATGTCAAATTCTTCAATGTTATTGATTACCAACTTCCCGAACGAGTCTTCAAAAGGAATTATTCCGGGGAAAATATTTGAATATCTTGCGACAGGAAAACAGATTATTTCTTTTGGCCCGAATGATGCGGATGTTTCAAAAATTTTAGACGAAACGAAGGCCGGAAAACATTTCAGCTATGAAGACTCAGAAGCAGTTAAAAGTTTTATTCTGGAAAAGTTTGAACTTTGGAAGAGCGGAAATCTATTAGAGAATAAAGGAAATATTCAGAAATTTTCCAGACGAAATTTAACAAAGCAATTGTCTGAAATATTGTAGCAACCGGTTATTAAATTGTCCAGCGGTCATTAACAACTGCAACCAGATAATACTTTCCTTGAAACTCTTCAAAGATCAAACGCAGGGTATTCCAATCCATCTCGTTGTTTTTCCCTGTGCCCTGTATATAATTTTCTGTAAAATCGGTATCAGGATAAATTTCCTTTAAATTGTTCAGCGAATTTCCACCAGCCTGAAATTCATTGGCAGAATAACTTGCATTCGTAAAATCTTTCACAAAAACCCAGTCTTTTAAGTATTGATTAACGGTTGCTTTATATGGATCTCCTGAGCCGTCTCTTGCGCCCCAGGTAAAGATAGTTTTAGTTGGTTGATATTTTATAAAATCTGGTTTGGTAAAATGTTTGTCTTCATTAATGCTGGTAAATGCATACATAGAAAAACGAACTCCTTTTTCAGGGTGAATAAATTCTGCAAAAGACTTATAATTTTTATTTTTTAATATGATAAGAATTTCATCGTTGATCTTTCTCAAATCCTCTTTTTTAGATTCCGGATCTGTTCCGGCAATTTCTGAAGCTTTTGTTTTCTGGCTTGTAGAATCCTGCAATACTTTATCAGTTTTGGCCTCATTCTTTTTACAGCCTGCAAAAAAAAGCAGAACGACCAATAAAAATATGTTCTTCATTTTTGAAACTTTACTTCTTACAACGACCAAAACTGATGCCATAAATTGACTAAATTTGTTCTATGGAAATTTTGGATATTCTCATCATCGGAGCAGGACCCATCGGTCTCAACTGCGCACTTGAAGCAAAGAAAAACAACCTCAGCTATTTAATTATTGAGAAAGGGACGATTGTCAACTCATTGTACAATTATCCTTTGTACATGAGGTTTTTTTCGACAGCTGAAAAGCTGGAAATTGATGAAATCCCTTTTATTTCTGCTGCTCCAAAACCTGGGCGACAAGATGCTCTGGAGTATTATCAGGGAATTGCAAGACATAAAAACCTGAATATTAATCTATATGAAAAGGTTTTACATATTTCTAAAAGAGAAGAAGAAGTCTTTGAAATTGAAACTTCAAAATCAAAATATCTGGCAAAAAACGTTATAATTTCCACAGGATTTTATGACCTACCGAATTTAATGAATATTCCTGGTGAAAATCTGGAAAAGGTAAAACATTATTACACCGAGCCCTATCCATACGCAAAACAGAAAATTGTCGTTGTCGGATCGAGCAATTCATCGGTTGATGCTGCCTTGGAAACTTACCGAAAAGGTGCGGAAGTTACAATGATCATCCGTCATTCTGAAATTTCTGAAAACGTGAAATATTGGGTAAAACCTGACATTGAAAACCGGATCGCAGAAGGAAGTATAAAAGCACACTTCAATTCTGAATTATTAGAAATTAAAGAATACTCCGTTATTTTTAAAGATAAAAATGGTGATTTACATGAAATTGAAAATGATTTTGTCCTCGCAATGACTGGCTATCTTCCCGATTTTGATTTTCTTAAAAATGCAGGAATAGATCTTCAGGAAGAATGCCTAAAACCTGCTTACAATTCAGATACGATGGAAACCAATATTCCGAATCTGTATCTTGCGGGAGTTGTGTGTGGAGGAAAAGATACCCATCTTTGGTTTATTGAAAATTCAAGAATTCATGCGGAGATGATTGTAAATAATATTCATTTAAAGGATGAATAGTGAAACGTCTTCAATTTCTTATTCCGTATGAATCTCAGCTGCAAAAATAAGATTCTGTTTAGAATCCTACGGAATAACAAACTGTATGCTATAAAAAGAATATTAATATTTTTAAAATTCAGCTTTTACTCCTAAAACAAAATTCCTTTTTGCAGCAGGATTGTAATAACGATTACCAAAAGCGTTGATATCAAAACCTAAAACATAATCGGTATTGTAAATATTTTGAATTTGCAGAAATAAATTGAGCTTCGTTTTTTCAATAACAACAGGAAATCTGAACTGAATATTGCCTACTAAACTTGAATCTGACCAAGCCGTATTTGCATCATTCAAAGGGATTTTTGAAGTGTAAAAATGAGAATAATCGACTGAAAGTATTTTGAAAAAAGTAAAATTCAGTAAACTGTTGATTGTAGACTTCGGAACTCCTGTCAAATCATTCCCTGAAAAATCATTTTCACCCTGCTGATAATCCTGAAATTTAAAATCATAAAAGCTGCCTGAAAATCTGAATTTAAAATTGCTGAAAAAATCATTTTTAAGATTGAAATTTTTAGACTCTAATAAAATTTCGAAACCTTTTTGAACAGTTTCACCAGAATTCACAAAAAATTCTTCACCGCGCTCATTCTGTCTTCTTACAATCGCATCTTTTAGTCGAAAATCAAAATAACCTGCTTCTGCAAAAAGGAAATTCCCAAATTGCTTTCTTATGCCAATTTCTTTATTCCAACCAAATTCCGGAACGAGATTCAGATTAAATTCCTGATTCGATGAGCGTATTTCTTCATTGGTGGGTGCAGAATTTCCCTTTCCGGTTTTCCCTCTCAAAGAGAAACCGTTCCCGATAAGATACGTAACTCCAAAATTGGGAAGCAGCTGATCTTTAAATTTTGTTTCACCGTTTTCAGAAACCGGATACAGCTTTTCCCAAGCATAGGAATTTGAATTTAAGCTCAATGAAATATCAGAAAAGAGCTTTTCACTAAAATTTAATTTCTGTGAGACAAAAAAGAATCCTGAATTGCTTTTAAGCTGATCAAAATTCTGCGGATCACCTTCTGCTCCTCTATTATTATCAAAATTTTTAATGAAAATATGATTTGTTCCACCTTCATAGCCCAATCTCCATTCTGCTGAAATTTTTTCCCAGTTCTGCTGATAATTCAAATGCGTTCTCACTGCAAAATTACTCTCATAACGGTTTTCAAAATTGGTGATAAAAGGGTTTTCAAAATCAACATACGAACCCTGAACCAAAACAAAATGAGACAAATTTGGAATTATTGCGAACTCGTGAGAAATGCCTGCTAAAATCATTTTATTACGTATTCCTGCATTCTGCTCATTTGCACCGGGAAGTGCTGCTGTTTTAGGCCTTGCTTGTTTTCTATTGAGCTCCATCTGTTCCAGAGTCAGGCCGCCTGGAGTTTGATAGTCGATATCTGAAAGGAGGATCATTGCCTTTAGTTCAGCATTTTTTGAATACTGAAAATTATCTTTTAAAAAAATATGTTTTCTTTCTACAGCAGACTGTTCACGATAAGAATCTGTACGGTAATAGTTCTGGAAAATTTGAAAAAAGTGTTTTCCTGCCTGTTTTGAAAAATTTATACTTTCATTAAATGTTCCATAACTTCCGAGGGAAAGGCTGCCTGAAACATGTTCAGCATTTTGAGTCTGCAGTAGAACAGCCCCACCTGTTGCCGCGCCAAAATCTCCGCTTTCCGGACCTTTAAAAATTTCTATTCTGTTGATCAATTCCGGAGATATAACATTAAAATAAGTATTTCCCGAAGCATCAGATAAAATAAAATCATCCAGGTACACCTTCACATTACGAACTCCGAATGGTGATCGCAGAGTGCTTCCACGAAGGGAAATCCGGTAACTCCCGGGTGAGCGTTCCTCCATTCTTGCACCTGCGATTTGATTGATCGATTCTAATAATCTTTCTGGTGGATTCTGATTGAGTAAATTTTCCGAAACGACAGAAACTGATTTTGTAGAGGTGATAAATGTGGTTGGTTTCTTGTAAGAATCAATTTTCACTTCTGAAATCAATGTCGCGGAATCCTTTTTTTGCGAAAAAATCATCGTAGTATAGAAGGTAAGTGCTAAAAAGTAAAATTTGGTCATGAAGTTGTTTGTACACTTGCATTAGCAAATATTGTACATTTTTAAATATTTTAAGTTTAAATTGTAATATTAAAAAAAAAAGCTGCAGAAATTCTGCAGCAGCAATAATCATCAGTTTTCAGATATTATTTCTTTATTTTTCAGCATCCACGGAACGACAAGATAAAAACCGAGAGCAATAGCTGTCGCCAAAAGCCCGGTCCCGATCCATAAAACACTGAATCCGAATTTTTCAGCGATCAGAGTTCCTAAATAGGGTGTAATGATAAATGCAATTGAAAACGAAATTCCATTTAGACCCATATAAGCTCCTTTGTTATTTTTCCCTGATCGTAATGCTGTTATGGTAGACATGAAAGGCAGTGTCCAGATTTCTCCGATGCATAGCAAAGTCATTGAAACCAGTAACGCAAGCAAGCTATAATCGAAAGCAAGCATTGCGTATGAAAACCCGCAAATAAAAGTTCCTATAAGCATTGTAATTGCGAGGCTGAAATACTTTTCTGCAATCTGCACGAGTCCCATTTCGAGTAAGACAACTAAAAATCCACTGTATGCTAAAATATAGCCTATATTGTGCTGACTCAACTGGGCAGTATCCTTGTAAAAAATCGTCAGTGTACTGAATATTTGAAAAAAACAGATTGAAAAAAGCATACAGAAAAAGCAATATAGCAGAAATTTACCATCCCGGTAAGGAGAATTTTCTTTTTTTATTTCAACTATTTCTTTTATTTTTTTAGCAGCTATTTCTGACAGTTTAGCTCTTTTTGAAAAAAACCAAATGTAGAGCAACCCTGCTAACAAAGCCGCCAAAGCATTGCTGTAAAACAGAAATTCATAAGAAATTGCAGATAAAATTCCACCCAAAGCAGGGCCTATTGAAAATCCCAGATTGACCGCCATACGATTGAGGGAAAATGCACGGGTAATATTTTCGGGTTTTGCATATTTGGTAATTGCTACAGAATTTGCAGGACGGAATGAATCGCTGACAATACTCTGCAATAAAATAATTAATGCAACTCCTGCTTCAGTTTTGAATATGGGAATCAAGCAAAACAATGGTACACTAAGCAACAAACTGATAGACTGTACCTTAAATTCTCCTATTTTGTCAGTGATATAACCACCTAGCCATGATCCGATTACCGAACCGATTCCGAAAAAACTTAAAACAATTCCGGTATTTTCTATACTGAATTTGAGATGCGCAGTCATGTATACTCCCAAAAATGGCAATACCATAGAGCCGGAACGGTTGATCAGCATAACCAATGCCAACATCCAGCTTTCTTTTGAAAGTCCTTTGAAAGAACTTGTATATAAATGTATGATTTTCACGATTTAATTGTTTGATGTTTAAAACAAAAAAACAGGACTTAAAAGTTAAGCCCTGCTTTATTTATTGTGATATAAATAAATTTTTACTCCGGCTTATAGGAGTCTTTTAAAGTTACCGTTCTGTTGAATACAAAATTTGTATCCGTAGAATCCTGATCTTTCGTAAAATATCCAATTCTTTGGAATTGAAGCGGCTCGCCTACTTCAACATCTTTCAAACCTGGCTCAGCAAATCCCTGAATAGTAGATACAGAATTTGGATTGATGAAATTTAAGAAATCTACATCTTTTTCAGCATCCGGCTGCTCTACCGTGAATAAGTTATCATAAATTCTAACTTCCACAGGAATTGCGTGTTTTGCAGAAACCCAATGTAAGGTACCTTTTACCTTTCTTAAACTTTCTTCGGTACCGCTTCCCGACTTCGATTTCTCATCATACGATGCGTAAATGGTTGTGATTTCTCCGTTTTCATCTTTCTCTACTCTTTCAGCTTTGATGATGTACGCAGACTTTAAACGGACTTCTCCACCTAATTTTAATCTAAAAAATTTATTGTTAGCTTCTTCTTTGAAATCTTCACGCTCAATATATAATTCTCTTGAGAACGGGATCTGCCTTGTACCAGCATTTTCCTGCTCCGGGTTGTTCTCGGTTTCAAGCCACTCTTCCTGACCATCAGGATAATTTTCAATAATCAATTTCACAGGATCTACAACTGCCATGACACGTTTCGCAACTTTATTCAGGTCTTCACGCACACAAAAATCCAATAGTTGAATTGAAATTAAATTTTCTCTTTTAGCAACACCTACTTTATCAATAAAATTCCTGATAGAGGTCGGGGTAAACCCTTTTCTTCTCATTCCGGAAATGGTAGGCATTCTAGGATCGTCCCAGCCGTTGACTACATTTTCGGCGATCAGCCTCTGCAGTTTTCTTTTAGAAGTAATCATGTAAGACACATTCATCCTTGCAAATTCTCTCTGCTTATTTCTAACCTTTCCGTCTTCATAAACCTGGTCTAAATACCAGTTATAAAGCGGTCTGTGGTTTTCAAATTCTAAAGAGCACAATGAGTGAGAAACTTGCTCGATATAATCAGACTCACCATGAGCCCAATCATACATTGGATAAATTTTCCACTCTGTACCTGTTCTGTGATGGGGCTTATTTAAAATTCTGTACATCACAGGATCACGCATATTCATATTGGGTGAAGCCATGTCAATTTTGGCACGAAGTGACATTGAACCACTTTCAAATTCACCATTTTTCATCTTTTCGAATAAATCTAAAGATTCTTCAACAGGACGGTTTCTAAATGGAGATTCTACACCAGTTTCTGTAGGATTTTTTCTTTGCTCTGTAATGATTTGTGATGGTTGCTCGTCAACATAAGCTTTCCCTTCTTTAATCAACTGAACTGCCCAGTTGTATAACTGCTGGAAGTAGTCGGATGCGTACAAAACTTTATCCCATTTGAAACCTAGCCATTCTACATCTTTCATGATAGAATCTACAAATTCCTGCTCTTCTTTTTCAGGATTTGTATCATCGAAACGAAGGTTTACGGGGGCATTGTATTTTTCGCCCAAACCAAAGTTGATGCAGATCGCTTTTGTATGACCTACATGCAGATAACCATTAGGTTCCGGCGGAAAACGGAAACGGATCTGATCATTTCTCATACCGTTTGCCAAATCATCTTCTATAATTTGCTCAATAAAATTAAGCGATTTTTTTTCTTCTTCCATTAGAGTAAACTTACGTTGCTGCATGATGTTTACAGCAATTTGCAAATTTAATAAAATTTAAGGGTTAAAAAAAACGAAATTTTTTACATTAAATTCACAAATAATTGAAAATTTATGTCGAACTTTATTCCGTAAAACCATTTTTATAAACAATAATGTCTGTTTATATCCTTAGCAACCGCAAGATTGTACGTCATAAAGGCGAAAAGAATGATTCTTTCTCTAATGATGAATACTCAATCCCCAATTTCAGGATTGCAAAATGTAATTTTGACGGCTTTAAGGAATCAACAGCTCAATTTAAAAAGAAGAAAGAATATTCTGACAGAAAGATTTTAGATTACAAATTGTTTTCAGAACCTAAAAAACAGAGCTATGAAGAAGTCTTGGATGTTTTGCTGAATGAAAAAGGATTAAAACAGTCTGGCTTAACTGCAAATAATCTCGGCGGAACTCAGAGAATGTTTTATGAATTGTATAAAGATATGTCTTCGACGAAAGTAAGAAGTGATGTATTGATATTTATTCACGGTTATGCATATACTTTCGATGATGAACTAAAAGCAATTATTGATCTTAAAAAGCTGTTTATAGATAACCCAGAATCTCCGATTGAGCATATTTTGTTTATCAGCTGGCCCGCATCAAGCAGTTTGATTCCTATGACTTATTTTGATGACAAGGCCGCGAGTATTAACTCCGGGACTTCATTGGTAAGACTATTTTATTTTTATACACAGTTTCTGAAAGATATATTTTCAAACAAAGATTTGAAGCCATGTAACCAGCACATTCACATGATGACGCATTCATTGGGAAATAGAGTACTTCAAAGCATGCTGTACAGTCTGAAAGGAGAGAATATTCTGCGGGTAATTGATCAGGTTTTATTATTGAATGCAGATGTTTCCTACAAAGTTTTTGATGATGCTGAAGATTCTTTTAATAAACTTCCTTTGCTGGCTAATAGAGTTTCGATTTATTTAAACAGAAAAGATGCAATTTTAGGCATTTCACAGTTTACAAAAAATATACTGACACCAAGATTAGGAAAAAACGGCCCGTCAAATATTGAACGTTTTAAAGATATTGTTTCAATTATCGACTGTACTTTTATTGAAAACGATTTGAAGAGTTCATTCAAATTTGAATTTGGAAACCATTGGGGATACCTCTCAAGCTCACAGGCACAGAGTGATATTTTCCAGACGTTACATGGGATCAATAGAAGCTTAATTGCCGACAGAGTGAAAAATAATGAATACACATTTACATTAATGCCTGTATAAAAACTAGGGATTATATATTGGATTATTAGCACTTTACAGGGAATGGCGTATTTTTTGCAAACGTACAAATTCAAAATACTATTAATATAAATATTATGGAAACAATCAAAAAAAAGTTTTTTTATATAGTAGACTATATAAAAAAAGCAATGTTTATTAAAGATGTTATTTAATAAACTCAATCTATTTAAACAACAGTTATTGGTAAAAAACTACTCTATCCTTTAAAAAACAATTGATCACCATCTAATCTTAGATGATTATCAAAATTATTCGTAAAAAGTCCTCCGGTACCTAAACCCTGAGGCATGGGATTGTTTTTGGTATAGGCGTACTGTGCAATAGCATTCAGTCCGATATTACTTTCTAGTGCAGAAGTAATCCACCAGCTTATATTTTGCTGATCAGCTAATGATATCCATTCATCAGATCCTGAGAATCCGCCGACTAATGATGGTTTTAAAATTATGTATTGAGGCTTTACAGACTGTAAAAGTCTTTTCTTTTCATTAAAATTAATAATTCCAATTAATTCTTCATCCAGTGCAATCGGTGTTGGTGTTTCTGCACACAATTGTGCCATATCACTCCAACTTCCTGCTCTGATAGGTTGTTCGATAGAATGTATATGCAGATCTGCGAGTTGCTGCAGTACAAGTTTAGCCTCTTCTTTTGAAAATCCACCATTGGCATCAACACGTAATTCTAACTGTTCTTTTGAGAATTTTCGTCTTAGTTTTTGAAGAATTTCATGTTCAGATTTCCAATCTACACCAATTTTTAATTTAATACAATGAAAGCCAGCTTCCAGTTTTTCATGAATCTGTTCTTCCATAAAACCAATATCGCCCATCCAGATCAAACCATTGATCACCATTGAGGTTTTACCGTCTGTGAATTCATTAGGGAAGTAGATATTACCACCATGTTTTAAATTTAATAAAGCCTGTTCGTACCCCAACCAAATCGATGGAAACTCCTTCAATTCTTCTTTTAAAAATTCAAAATCTTGATGTATATTATTAGAAAGCCATTTTAATGTTTCTTCGTAATCAGGGCGGTCATCAAAGCTCAGTCCCCGGAAAACAGCACACTCTCCTATTCCTTTTTTCCCGTTCTCTGCTATTTCAAGAATAAAAGTTTCCTTTTCATATAAAACGCCGCGAGATGTTCCACTCGGGCGTTTGAATTGTAATAAATATCTAAAATATTCTGCTTTCATTTATTTTACGCTGTCGATTCGCATAAATTCTTCTGCTTTTTCTACCATATCAACGCTTCCTGCGAAAAACGGTATTCTTTGGTGCAGTTCGGTAGGTTCAACTTCCATGATTCTTCTGAAGCCATCAGTAGCTTTTCCGCCCGCCTGTTCAGCCAAAAATGCCATTGGGTTACATTCGTACAATAGCCTTAATTTCCCGTTGGGTGACTGACCGTATGATGGATAAATATAAATACCTCCTTTCAGCATATTTCTATGGAAATCTGCGACTAAAGAGCCAATATACCTTGAAGTATAAGGACGGTCGCCCTCTTCCATCTGACAATATTTTAGATAATTTTTCACTCCCTGAGGGAATTTAATATAATTTCCTTCGTTGATTGAGTAAATTTTACCTGTTTTTGGAAATGTCATATTGGGATGAGAAAGATAATAAGTTCCTAATGAAGGATCTAATGTAAAACCGTTTACACCATTTCCTGTCGTATAAACAATCATGGTAGATGAACCGTAAATAACGTATCCAGCTGCAATCTGGTTGATTCCTTTTTGTAAGAAATCTTCCAGCTGTACCGGTGTCCCCGGCTCTGTAACTCTACGGTAAATAGAAAAAATAGTTCCTACAGAGACGTTTACATCAATATTCGAAGAACCGTCTAACGGATCGATTAGCACTACATACTTGCTTAAATGACCGTTTTCGCCACATTTTATATCGATAAAATCATCATTTTCTTCCGAAGCAATTCCGCAGACCACTTCTCTCTGTGACAGAGCAGTTATAAAAATATCGTTGGCAATAACATCAAGTTTTTGCTGCTCTTCACCCTGAATATTCTGATTTCCTGCTGCGCCTGTAATATCTACAATTCCTGCCTTGTTAACTTCTCTGTTAACAACTTTTGACGCCAGCCTTATCGCACTTAGAAGACGTGAAAACTCACCAGTGGAATACTGAAAATCTTCTTGCTTATCAATTAAAAATTCTCCTAAAGTCTGTAATGGTTGATCTGACATTTTTATACTTTTACGTTACCGTCAAATTTCGGAAAAATAATCAGACCTCAAAGAATTTTCTTTCAAATTAGATAAGGAGTTGATTAAAAGATTATTAACTCGTAAAAACATCATTTTAAAACAATTATGCATCAATTATTAATCACCAAATTGTGCTCTTTCATATCTCACTGTAAATTTATAATTTTGTCGATTCAAAAACTTTTATTTATCTAATCACTTTATTTTAAATATTCAATGAAAATTTTCAAGTTTGGTGGAGCTTCGGTAAAAGATGCCGAAAGTGTAAAAAATGTGTCTATGGTTTTGAAGAGCCAGGGCTTTGAGGAATGTCTGCTGGTCATTTCAGCAATGGGTAAAACAACCAATGAGCTGGAAAAAGTAGTAGAACTGTACTTTGAAAAAAATAACTACCAAACCGAAATTGAAAAGATAAAACAGAAGCACATTGAAATAGCTAAGGGGCTTTTCCGGAATGACCATGTGGCTTTTGACGAAATTAACCTGTTTTTTGATGATATCGTTTCATTCTTAAGAAGAAATAAATCTCCTAACTATAACTTCGTTTATGATCAGGTGGTGAGCTGCGGAGAAATGATTTCTACCAAAATTGTAAGCGAATATCTGAATGACATTCAATTTACCAATCAATGGCTTGATGCAAGAGATTATATTAAAACTGATGATTCTTACAGAGACGGAAATGTAAACTGGGCGAAAACTGAAGAGTTTATAGCCACCTTAAACCCGTCTATTTGCTACGTAACTCAAGGTTTTATAGGATCAGATGACAATAATTTTACGGTAACATTAGGGCGAGAAGGTTCAGATTACTCTGCCGCTATTTTTGCGTATTGCCTAAATGCAACGGCGATGACGATCTGGAAAGATGTTCCCGGAGTTATGACGGGCGATCCAAGAAAATTCAATAATGTCTCTCTGCTTTCCAATATTTCCTACGAAGAAGCCATTGAAATGGCGTATTACGGCGCAAGTGTCATTCACCCAAAAACATTACAGCCTCTACAGCAGAAAAATATTCCTTTTTATGTAAAATCTTTTGTTGATCCTACGAAAGGAGGAACAAAAGTAGGTGCCTGTGAAGAAAACCAGCATGAAGAATCATATATTTTAAAAGAAAATCAAACCTTAATGAAAATTTCTACCAGAGATTTCTCTTTCATCGCAGAAGACCATATGAGTCTGGTTTTCGGGTATTTATCTAAATATAAAATTAAAGTTTCGCTGATGCAGAACTCTGCAATTTCATTAGCTTTATGTCTGGAAGACAAATTTTTGAAAATTGATGAACTCAACGAAGAACTTCAGAAAGTTTTTAAAACTGATGTCGTAAAAAATGTATCTTTATTTACGGTAAGGAATGCAAAAATGGAAAACATCGGTAAATTTTACCAGGAAAAAAGTGTATTATTGGAGCAGATTGCGAAAAATACACTGCAGATGGTAACACAATAAAACTAATCACGACTAAAAACACATGAGTTTAATTTCGAAAAATGACTTAATCAAAGCTTCCGGCTTAAATAAAATGGGATTTCTCAAGAATCCTATTGCGTCTGCTGTAATGAGCGTTGCCAAGATCAATGAAGTAAACAGATTATACGACAAATTAAAAGACAAGGAAGGCAAAGATTTTTTCGACTCATTTGTTAGAGAAAGAAATTTAAGTTACATCGCATTTGAAGAAGATTTAGCAAAAATCCCTAAGACAGGACCATTTATACTGGTTTCAAACCATCCGCTCGGCGCAATCGACGGGATTTTGATGTGCAAAGTTTTATCAGAAGTAAGACCGGATTTCAAAGTAATGGGTAATTTTCTTTTAGAAAAGATAAAGCCGATGGAACCTTATGTAATTTCCGTCAATCCTTTTGAAGGCAGAAAAGAAGCTTATAGCAGCTCTTCGGGAATGCGGGGCACGCTGAAACACCTTGAAAATGGTGGCTGCGTAGGAATTTTTCCTGCAGGTGAAGTCTCAAATAAAAATAATCCTTACGGCGAAATTCTAGATAGAGAATGGGAAAAACCTGCTTTAAAGCTTATCAAAATGGCGAAAGTTCCGGTAGTTCCCATGTATTTTCATGCAAAGAACAGTACATTATTTTACCAGGTCTCAAAAATTCATCCGAATTTACAGACTTTGATGCTTCCAGCAGAAATGATGAATGACCGGGAAAAACCTATCCGTATCAGAATAGGAAAACCAATCACCGTAAAAGCAATGGATGATATGGAAACCATTGAAGAATTGGGTGAATTTTTAAAGCGCAAGGTGTACATGATGAAATCTTACTACGAGAAGAGAAAATCTTTGGCGCAGGTGATTAATCTTAAAAACTTATCGCTGAAATTTCAGTTGTTAAGAGAAGAAAACATTGTCCAGAATATCATTGATGAAACTCCGAAAGAAGATATTTTAAAAGACATCAACAAACTGAAAGGTACAGATAAGATGCTTTTCAGCAACGGGAATTATGAAATTTATTTTACTCCTTACGAGCAGATTCCGTCTGTGATGAGAGAAATAGGACGTCAGCGCGAGCTTACTTTTCGTGCGGTAGGCGAAGGTAGCAATTTACCTTTTGATCTTGATGAGTATGACAAGCACTATCATCATCTTTTTCTCTGGGATAATGCCACAGAACAGCTTGCCGGAGCATACAGAATGGCCCTCGGAAAAGATGTTATGAAAAAATTTGGTATCAAAGGCTTCTACACCAGTTCATTGTTTGAGTTTGAACAGGATATTCATCCTTTTTTTAAGAAGGTAATTGAAATGGGCCGAGCATATATCCGCGAAGAATATCAGCAAAAACCACTTCCGCTTTTTCTTTTGTGGAGAGGGATTGTACACGTTTGTCTGAGAAATCCCGATCACAAATTTTTGATGGGCGGTGTGAGTATCTCAAATAAATTTTCTGAATTTTCGAAATCGCTGATGATTGAATTTATGCGATCTAACTATTATGATTCAGCAGTGGCACAATATATCACACCACGAAATGAATATAAGGTAAAACTTCGTGAGAGGGATAAAAATCTGTTTTTTGACGAAATGGAATCTGATCTTAATAAACTAGACAAGATCATTGATGATCTGGAACCCGAATTAAGATTACCTGTTTTAATTAAAAAATATATCAAGCAAAATGCTAAGGTAATTGCCTTTAATGTAGACCCAAACTTCAACGATGCCATTGACGGATTGATGTATATCAGAATCAGTGATCTTCCTGAAAGCACCATCAAACCTGTTTTGGAAGAAATGAGTGAACAGATCAGAAAAGAACAGGAAAATAATACACCTGAAAATCAGTAAGTTTTTGATTTTAATTAAAAAAAAACTGGTAATACTTGCATCATATATCAAAACTTACTACTTTTGCATCACTTTAAAACACCGAAGTTATACAAACAACCATATAATGGTTTCTTAGCTCAGTTGGTAGAGCAATGGATTGAAAATCCATGTGTCCCTGGTTCGATTCCTGGAGAAACCACAAACCACCTTTTTTAGGGTGGTTTTTTTATTTGTGAAATTTTAAATAAAACATTTGCTAGGTATGATAAAATAGTATACTTTTGCACCCACTAAATAAGAAAATAACAAACAAAATATATGGTTTCTTAGCTCAGTTGGTAGAGCAATGGATTGAAAATCCATGTGTCCCTGGTTCGATTCCTGGAGAAACCACAAACCGCCTTTTTTAAGGCGGTTTTTTGTTTTTACTCAAATATTTCTTACAATTCTAAATTACTTCAAATTTGAAGCTATACATTAGCAAAATGAAAATCCTGATCATAGAAGACGAAACAGAATTGGCTGAAAGTATCGCAGAATATCTTTCGGAGGAAAAAAATCTTTGTGAGTTTGCAAATACATTTCGTGAAGCAATGCACAAAATAGAAACCTATCAATATGATTGTATTGTTCTTGATATCATGCTTCCAGACGGAAATGGACTTAAAATTCTTGAAGAATTAAAAAGTCAGAATAAACAGGATGGAGTCATTATCGTGTCAGCAAAAAACGCATTAGATGATAAAATAAATGGGCTGCAAATGGGTGCAGATGACTATCTTACAAAACCCTTCCATTTATCTGAATTAGTGGCGAGAATATATTCTATTATTCGCAGAAAACAATTTGGAAATTCAAATACAGTAAAGCAGAATGAACTTGAAATAGATCTTTTAGCTAAAACTGTAAAAATAAATAATGAAGTAATCTCGCTTACCAAAAAAGAATTTGATCTGCTGATTTATTTTATCGGAAATAAGAATAAAGTAATTTCAAAAAGTATTTTAGCAGAATATCTTTCAGGAGATTTTGCTGATATGCTGGATAACCACGATTTTGTATACGCACATGTAAAAAATTTAAAGAAAAAACTTTATGACGCCGGATGTGAACATTATATAAAAACGGTCTATGGAACGGGATATAAATGGTATTCTCAATAATAAAAATTAACAAACACAATTTAAATCGTAAATTATCATCTAATTTATCATTGATTTGAAACCCTTATTAAGCAAAACGACAAAACCATTTCTGATTTATGTTCTGATAATTCTGATCATAAGCATTCCTGTTTATTTTATTGTTGTAGACACCATTTGGAAAAATGAGCTAGATGAACACAACAAAACTATTGCTCAAAAAACAGCATTCGAGTTTAATCATCTTAAACTTTCTGATGAAGAGCTTAAGAAAAGTATTATGCTTTGGGAAAAAATTCAGCCAGAAACTAATATACAGGAAGTCTTGGCCGATCCTTTGAAAAAAGATGTATACTCTACAATAGAAAAACCCAAACTTTTTTCTTCAGAGCCAGAAATTGAAAGATACAGAAGCCTTAAAACAGTCGTATATATCAATAGCAAACCTTATATTTTTACGGTAGAAACAAATATTGAAGAATCTCAAGAAACAATTGCTGCAATTACCGTAATCACCACTTTTTTCTTCATAATGATCGTTTTAGGGCTTCTTATTTTAAACAAAAATTTGTCTGAAACAGTATGGAAGCCCTTCAGAATTACATTAGAAAAACTTAAAAATTTTAATCTCAACTCTCAAAATCCCATTGAATTTGAACAAACAGATACTAGAGAATTTGAAGAGCTTCATCAATCTTTGCGAAAACTCATTGATCATAATATTCTGGCCTATCAAACTCAAAAAGAGTTTACTGAAAACGCTTCCCACGAATTACAAACACCATTGGCCATTCTTAAAAATAAGATTGATCTCCTTCTGCAGAATAAAGATCTCACTGAAAAACAGTATCATATTGTAGAAGAAATGAATAAAACGCTGACTAGAAGTTCACGAATCAATAAAAATCTTCTTTTATTGGCTAAAATAGATAACAATCAGTTTGACACTCATGAGAAAATACAAATTGATACCCTGATAAGACAAAGTTTAGCACTATTAGAAGAGCATTTTCAGCAAAAAAACATTAGACTAACATCTAATGTTAATCCCAGGATCAACGTCTGCGGAGATGGTGGATTAACTGAAGTTTTAATCAACAATTTGTTAATTAATGCAATACGTTACACTGACTTTGATGGTTCCGTTTCTGTAAAATTGACCCATTCAAGCTTAGAAATTACAAATTCCGGATCAGAAAAATTAAATGCTGATTTTCTATTTAAAAGATTTTCAAGACTATCCACAGAAAATAAAGGAAGTGGTTTGGGATTGGCAATTATCAAACAAATCTGCAGATTTCAAAGTTGGAACGTTGACTATAAGTTTGAAAACCGCAGTCATGTTTTTACAGTTTTATTTTAATTTTTAAAAAATTCAAAATTTCTTCTAAATTGAATTGTTGATTTGCTCTTTAAAAGAGTAAATAATGAATTCAAAAACAATCTCAAAACTATTTCAAAAAATTTTTAACAGCAGATTTTCAGCATTATTCAGTGTTTTGGGATTATATCTCGTTTTATCATTTCTAATACGGTTGGGTTTTCTATTAGGGTCGGCAAAAGATGTAGACTTTAGCCCGTTCTATATTTTGAGAGCATTTTTTACAGGATTTTTCTTTGATCTTACTGTTGTTCATTTTCTTTTGCTGTTATATGCCATTTATCTTTCGATATTCCCAAAACGATGGATCGGTTCTTTAATGGATACATCTTTTACTTATTTCTATTTAACAGTTATTTTTATCGTTATCTATTTCAGTCTTTTGGCGGAAATTCCCTTTTGGGAAGAGTTTGAAGTACGGTTTAATTTTATTGCCGTCGATTACCTGATCTATACCTATGAAGTTGTAGAAAACATTCACCAAACGTATCCCTTACCTATAATTGCAGCCGTTTTGGTAGGATTGGTTGTATCAACCTTCTTTTGTTTCAAAAAACTGAATATCTTCAGAAATACCTTTTCAGATAAAATTTCATTCCGCTCAAGATTATTATACGGAATTCCTGTTGTGGTTTTTACAGTCGTTTTAGGATCAATAATGAAAAACAAACAGGCTGACTTCAGCAATAATTTGGTCATCAATGAATTGGGGAAAAACGGAGCCTTTTCTTTTTTATCAGCCTATGAATCAAACGAATTAGATTATGAAACTTTTTATCCCAAACTTCCGGAAAAAGAGGTGTATACCGTTCTGAAAGATCACCTTTTACAGGCAAATCAAAAATTTACATCAAAACGTTATGATGATATTTCAAGATCAACAATCGGACAGCATGAACGCAAACCAAATATCATTGTCATTGCAATTGAAAGTTTCAGTGCAGATTTTTTAAAAGCGTTCGGAAATAAAGATCATCTTACTCCCAATTATGATCAGTTGTCTGAAGAAAGTATTTTCTTTACCAATCTTTACGCCACAGGAACCAGAACTGTGCGCGGGATGGAAGCTTTGACGTTGTCTGTACCTCCTACTCCAGGAAACAGTATCGTAAGAAGACCAGATAACCAGAATTTGTTTTCGGTTTCGACAATCGTAAAAGCCAAAAATTATCAGCCATATTTTATTTATGGTGGGGATGGTTATTTTGATAATATGAATAATTTTTTTGGTGGACAGGGATTTGATATCGTAGACAGAAACAGGGGAAACCCATTATCTGACGAAATTAAAACCAAACGATTTGCGATCAAAGACAATGAAGTAAGTTTTGAAAATGCCTGGGGAATATGCGATGAAGATCTTTATAGGCAATCTGTGAAATACGCAGATAAAAGCTTCAATGAAAAGAAGCCATTTTTCCAATTCGTAATGACGACATCCAATCATAAACCTTTCACCTTCCCTAACGGAAAAATTGATCTTCCACAAGGTGACAGAAATGCCGCAGTAAAATATACCGATTATGCTTTAGGAAAATTTATTCAAAGTGCAAAAGCAAAGCCTTGGTTTACAAATACCGTTTTTGTTATCGTTGCAGACCACTGTGCAAGCAGCGCCGGAAAATGGGAAATCAATATTGCAAAACATCATATTCCTGCAATTATTTATAGTCTTCCCAAGCAAAATCCTGAAAAAATAAATCGTCTGACTTCACAAATTGATCTGATGCCAACTTTATTCGGTTATCTCGGATGGAATTACAACACCAGTTTATATGGAAAAGACATCAACCAGACAAAAATTGGAGAAGAGCGTGCTTTCATCGGTAATTATCGTACTTTAGGGTTGTTGCAAAACAATCTATTTACTCAGATTGATGATCGCGCAAGAGTAAAACAGTTTACCGTTTCCGGAACCGAGCAGTCTTTATCTGAAGTCAATTTTAAAGATAATGATCTGATTTCTGAAACCATTGCGTACTATCAGTCTGCCAGTGAAAGATTTAAAAACGGAAAGATGAAAGCCAAATAAATTTTTATACTCTCATAATGCTCTTCTAATTTCTTAAATCAAACTGGATAATTTAATAAAATTCGCATCTGCCGCTATTACTCGTGTACTTTTAGATATTTTTAACAATTCTTATCAATCAAAATTAAGTATCTTCGCTTATTAAATTTTAAACAGAATGAAAAAGATTATCTCCGGATTATTTATTTTTATCACTATATTCAGTTTTGCTCAGGACGAAATTCTATTTCAGGATGTCCCTTTCAAAGATCTTGTTGCAAAAGCAAAAAAAGAAAACAAGCTGGTTTTTATCGATGCATACGCCTCATGGTGCGGTCCCTGTAAAATGATGGAAAAAAATGTGTTCACCCAAAAGTCTGTCGGAGATTTCTACAACAAAAATTTTGTGAATGCAAGAATTGATATGGAAAAAGGTGAAGGACGAGAAATTGCACAGAAATTTGGTGTACGCTCCTATCCCACTTACTTATTCCTGAATGGCGATGGTGAATTGATTTCACAGAATTACGGCTACATGGAAGAAAATGTTTTCCTGGCAATGGCACAGGATATCAATTCTCCAAATAATAAAAAAGGATCATTGAAAGAACGTTTTGCACAAGGAGAAAAATCATCCGATTTTCTTATCAATATCATGAAGCTGAACTCATCTTCAGATTTTGAATTTGCAAAGAAGGCATCAGAAAGATACTTTGAAAATAAAAAAAAGACCGATGAGTTTACAAAGGAAGATGTGGGATTTTTATTGTATTTTTTAAAATCAACAGAAGATTTTAACTACAAAACATTTGTTGCTAAAAAGGATGAAATTATAAAATATCTACCTGAAGAAAATTATAATGATTTTAATAATCAATTGATTTTAGCTAAAGTTGTGCAACAATCTATTGATGAAAAAGCTAAAAAAATCAATGATGCTTATTTTTTGAAAACTGCAGAACCATTAGTCGGGAAAGAGGCTGCAGCAATTAAACTAAACCAAACCAAACTGGCATATTACGAACAAAATGCCAACTTTCCGGAATATGAAAAAGCAGCTCTAGATTATTATAATAACTCCGATGCTTTCGAGCCAAATGAATTGCTAAAAGCTGCATGGGTATTTTCGGATTATGTGAAAACTCAGGCATCATTAAAAAAAGCTGCCGAATGGGCAGAGAAATCGGTAATGCGAGGTGAAACTTCTGAAAACACCTATATCTTAGCCAAGATTTATTATAACTTAGGAAATAAAGATTTAGCCAAAAACTTTGCAGAATTATCAAAAAACATTGCTGAAAAATCCGGAAAAGATGCCACTTTAGCCAATGAATTATTAAGGACCATCAAATAAATACGCTTTGAAAAATAAATTTTTTTTTGCAGCTTCCTTAAGTATATTTTTGTCATTGCATTTCAATGCTCAGGAAAATATAATAACCCCTCTCGAATCAAAAAAAATCTATGTAAAAGGTAATGCATTGCTTATTCCTATAGGGGTTGTAAACGCGGGTTTAGAGTATCAGCTGAGTACTAAATTTACTATGCAGGGTGATGTTTTGATCTCTCCCTGGAAATCTTTTGCAGGGCATGAAGCACAGATTTATATGGGAACTATTGAAGGGCGCTACTATTTTAAAGAAGCTTTTAAAGGATGGCATGTAGGTGGTAACTTTTCCTTTGGGACTTACGTCGTACAAAAGCCAAATTATTGGAATGATTCTCAGTACGTAGATGCACAGGTAGGAGCTTCAACTCCGTATATCAATTCTCAGCTTTATCAGAAAGGATTTTCTTTTCTTATCGGAGTAGAAGGTGGTTATCAATTCAGGCTTGCGGATAACTGGAATATGGATATTTTTGCAGGTGTTGGAACTTCACAGGATTTCTACAAAGGATATGTCCGCGGAACTGGTGAAAGATACGATAGTGCAGATGGCTACAACAGAAGTGGTGAAATTATACCTTACCGTGGCGGTGTAATGATCTCTTATAGACTAAAATAATATGAAATTACTAGGAAAAAACCATATCATTATATCAGTTATTACTTTTGCAATTCTTTTCTTAATGAATTATGTAGGAAATAGAGAGGCTGATAAACTGGAACGCGCGCTGATGACTGCTTTTGCAGGAGTCATCGGATTATCAATCGGACTTTTTATTCTCAATAAAAGCAAAGATGATAAAAATCCGCCTCAGAATTTTGACTGATATGAATTGAATTGTAAATTCACGTACACTTATAAATCTAAGGTTAACTGGCAAAGCCAAATTGATGATTTACAATTCACAACTTTAATCCTCATAAATCACATATCTGCTTCGGATTTTTGAGAATTTTTCAAGATCAGATTTCCATGAGGCTTTGATTTCTGCTTGAGATTTTCCTGAAACAATTTGTCTTCTTAATTCATCACTTCCCGCCAAAGTATCAAAGAAAAGATTTTTAAGGAAAAAGTCCTGTTGAGGATTTTTATAATTTTTGTAAGCTTTGATCAGCCATTCTAAATTCAATTCTCTTAGATCTTTGGAGTAATTTGAAAGATTTTCACCGTAACATAATTTACCATTTAAAAAAGGATCTTTTGCTCCAAAATAGGGCTTCGGAGTAAACTGATAAGGCATATCTTTCGTCCAGGGTGAACCATATATTTGGAAAGGAGTTTCCGTACCTCTTCCTACAGAAACCTGCGTTCCTTCAAAGAAACACAGACTCGGGTAAAGATTGATCGATTTGTCGTTGGGTAAGTTGGGAGAAGGTTTATCTAAAATCGCATACCGTTGTTTCTTATGATATTTCTGCATCGGAATCAAAGTATATTTTGCCTGCACTCCATCTTTCAGCCATTTTTCACCATTCACCATTTTCCCGTACTCACCGATTGTTAAGCCATAAACGACGGGGACCTCGTGCATTCCTACAAAACTTTCCCATTTTTTCTTTAAAACCGGTCCGTCAATATATCCGTCATGAGGATTTGGCCTGTCTAAAACCAGAATTTCAACATTATTTTCCGCTCCGGCTTCCATTAAATAAGTCAAAGTAGAAATATAAGTATAAAACCGTACTCCAACGTCCTGAATATCAAACAAAACAATATCAAGACCTTTCAATTGCTCCGGTTTTGGTTTTTTATTGGCTCCGTAAAGCGAGATGATAGAAATTCCTGTTTTCACGTCTACTCCGTTTTTCACTTTTTCACCAGCATCTGCATCACCTCTGAATCCGTGTTCGGGGGCAAAAATTATTTTGATATTAATTCCGTTTTTCGCGAGAAAATCAACGATGTGGGTCTTATCTTTCATCAAACCGGTTTGGTTGGTTACAATCCCGATGGTTTTACCTTTTAATAATGGCAAATACAATTCAGGCCTGTCTGCACCGGTCTTGAAACAATCCTGATCCTGAATTTGAGAAGAATATGGGTTGAATACTCCTAAAAAAATTAGGCAAATAAGAAGTAAAGTTTTAATTTTGAAATCTAAATTCATAAGCTTGAAATTTCCTTTATATTTCTCTAGAAAAATAGCGTTTTCCAAAGATAACAAAAATAACCTCTCACGGGTGATCATCTTCATCGGAAGGCTGTCTGTTGCTTTGGGAATTATTGTTTCATTAATCACCGTTTCTACTGGTTTCGGCTCAAAAAAAGCCATCAAAGAGAGACTGGCAGATTTCAGCGGACACATGACTGTAAAATCAACCCGTTCCAACTCTTCATACAATACGTCTATACTTGATAATCAGGGATTAAATTTAAAAAAGCTGAAAGAGCTTGATGATGTCGAAAGTGTACAGAAATATGCAACGGTGACGGGAATTATGCGTAACGAACACAGTTTTGCCGGAATTATCTTCAAAGGTGTAGGAAAAGATTTTGACAGCCTGAGATTTAAAAAATTTCTCATCGTCGGAAAAACGCCACGAATTACTGAAGAAGGTTACAACAACGGGGTTACCATTTCTGAAAAAATTGCCAGCGATCTTCATCTGAAACTCAACGACAGTATCGTAACGGTCTTTGCAAAGGAAGATCAGAAGCAGATATACAGAAAATTTCAGGTGGTCGGAATTTACAAAACCGATATCAAGATGATTGATGATCAGTTTGTGATCGGCGATATGAATCATGTGAAAAAAATTCTTGACATGAAGCCTGAAGACATCGGTGGAATCGATATTTTCTTTAAAAACGTAGATGATATCGATAAAGATTCTTCGGAAGTGGAAAAGGTAATCGGTTATAAAAATTATGCCGAAAAAGCCACTGATAAATTTCCTCAGATCAATGACTGGATCAGTATTTTTGATGTGAATATTGCTCTGATTATTTCAATCATGCTGATCGTGGTGATCATCAATATTATCATGGTTCTTCTCATTTTGATTATTGAAAGAACGAACTCTATCGGCTTATTGAAAACTTTGGGTGCTACAAACGCGCAAATCCGCGCTACATTTATCAATTATACGCTGATCATTATGGTTCCCGGTTTGCTTTACGGCAATGCCATCGGTCTTGGTCTTCTGTTGATCCAAAAGTTCTTTGGAATTATTAAGTTAAACCCCGAAAACTATTATGTAAGCACGGTTCCTGTAGATTTGAATCCTGTTGCTTTTCTTTCAATATCGGCAGGAATTTTATTTATTTCAGGATTGGCTTTGATTATCCCAAGTTATCTGATCAGCAAAATTTCTCCGGTGAAGTCTATTAAATATAGTTAATTAGTATTTAGTTTTAAATTAATAATTATTGATTTTCAATAAAAAAACCCTGAACTTTGAAAGTTCAGGGTTTATATTTTTAGATTCTGTCTTCGTCGCTGTCATCTTCATCATCGAAGACATCATCATTATAATCGTCATCTTCATCATCATCAAAACTGTCATCATCTTCATCTGCGAAGCTGCCTCCAACAAAATCATCTTCAAATCCAAAATCGTCATCCATCAAAGGCATTGCTGATTTTTTGTTTTTTGAGCCAGGGCCGCTTTTGCTTGGAGCTTTTAATGGAGCATTCCCGAATCTGTATACTGTGATCGGGTAATTGACACCTTTTGTTTCTTCTATCACTTCTACAAGCTCGCAGAAAAACTCCCATAAATCTAGCAAACCATACTGGAACTGAGCTTTGTCACCAGTTGCTTCAAATGCTTCATCGATGTAAACGTCTGACATTATTTCGCCATCACCCTCATCACTCATATCTTCCAAAGGAACACTCTTCACAATGGTACCATCTTCTTCCAGGAGGTTAAAAGTAGAGAGCTCATCACCACTAAGGTTAAAAGCACTTTTGATTCCTAAATGCAGGTTCCACAGCGTTTGTTTTCCTTTAATTTCGACATCACGGAAAATATCTTCTTTTGTATCTAATATTACACGGATTTTGTAAACCATACTGCTATTCCAATTTCTATTTTTGCCTTAAATTAATTGATCAATTTCTGTTGCAAATATATAATAAATGAGATTTTACAAAAGAATATTTATAGAATTTTTAGAATTTTTTTTTGCTTACATTTTGCAGCTCTATTTGCTTTTTTCGAGCATGAAACTGAATTTGGTGCCCTCAAGATATACACTCTCGACCGTAATGTTTTCGTTATGTGCTTCTAATATGTGCTTTACGATGGCAAGTCCTAAACCTGAACCACCCTGTCTGCGGCTTCGGCTGGTTTCTACACGGTAAAAACGTTCAAAAATTCTTGGGAGAAGCTCTTCTTTAATTCCCATTCCGTTGTCGATGACCTCGATGAGGACCTTATTTCTAAGAACGCTGGTTTTTACGACTACTTTCGCTTCCTGCCGGTTGGCATAGTGAATGGCATTTGAAATCAGATTAATAAAAACCTGTGATATTTTTTGCTTGTCAGCTTCAACGAAAATCTGGCTGTGCAGAGTCTGCAGCTGCAGAACCGTATTGTTTTTCTCGGCTTCGAGATCTAGAAGGTCGAAGATTTCTTTGACTAGAATATTAACATCAAATTTCGAAACGGTAACATCTATTTCTCCTGCTTCCAGCCTGTTAATCATATCCAGATCATTAACGATGGCAATCAGCCTTTCCACAGAAATTCCGATTCTTTCAAGATATTTGTCTCTGATGTTGAGATTTTCCACACCGCCCTCGCTTAGCGTTTCTACATATCCCTGAATGGAAAAAAGCGGAGTTTTGAGCTCATGCGAAACATTGCCGATGTATTCTTTACGGTAACTCTCCATTTTTTTCATCACTTCCATCTCGGTAACCTTCTGCTGGTTGAAATCTGAAAATCTTTCACCCAATTCTTTCAGCGTGATGTTTTCCTGATTGTCATACACAATCTCTTCCGGTAAAATCTTAGAAATGTTCCTTACCTGCTTTTTAGCATAATAACTAAAAAGAAGTTCGAGCACGATGTAATTGATGACAAACATCGCAATAATACACAGGACAAAACCCATTTTAAAAAATGAGTTTTGGTAATATTTTTCGTTCAGTGCATCAAAAATGATGACCAAAGCAAGCATCACGATCGTTAATAGACATGATGATATGAAACTAAGTCTGTAAAACCTCAATTTTACAAGAATTTAAGGGGTTATAAGTTAAGTAAAGATAGGATTTTTGAATTAAACAATCAGTTTATATCCTATTCCTTTTAATGTCTGGATGGTATTGATTCCTAATTTTTCTCTCAGCCTTCTGATGTGTACGTCAATTGTTCTTTCACCTACGATGACATCATTTCCCCATACTCTTTCTAAAATTTCTTCTCTTTTGAATACTTTTTCGGTATTTGAAGCTAACAGATATAAAAGATCAAATTCTTTTTTGGGAAGTAAAAACTGCTGGCCGCTTTTTGAAACTCTAAAATTATCTTTATCAATAATCAGATCACCTACTTCAATCAGTTTTGCATTATCAGAAACCTGAGAGGTCAACTGTAATAATGCATTTACTTTAGAAATAAGAATTTTTGGTTTGATTAGTTTTACAATGTAATCGTTGGCACCTGCCTGAAAACCTGCCAACTGAGAAAACTCTTCACTTCTTGCAGAAAGAAATACGATAAGGCTTTTTTGAAGTTCTTTTACTTTACGCAGTTCCTGACAAGTTTCTATACCGTCTTTTTCCGGCATCATGACATCTAATAAGATAAGATCCGGGATAATCTCTTTGGCTTTTTCTATACCCTCGTTTCCGTTTGTGGCAGTATAAATATCGTAGCCTTCTTTTTCTAAGTTGTATGAAAGAATTTCGAGAATATCCAGTTCATCATCAATCAATAGAATCTTTTTTTGGTTCATTTTCAATTTTTACATTTCAAAGTTAACAAAATTTAAGCAAGATGACTGATAATTAGTTTTCATTCACATAAACTTAATATTTCTGGTCATTTCGTAATATTTAGTTAAGAAAAATTTAAAACTAACTAAACCATATGCAACACATTTGTTTTATTTCTTTGCACCGAAAGAATCTACAAACTAAAGTAAGTAAAATAATGAAAATTTATAAACTCAGCATTGCAGTCTTATTTTTATCCGGATCTGTATTTTACGCTCAAGAAAAAGTGCAAGATACAGTAAAGAAAGAAAAGAGAATTGAAGGAGTAGTAATTCAGGGAAGTACTAATAAGAAGACGGAAACTGCAGTCTTAGGTGAGCAGAAAAGAGCAATCATTCAGAAACAGGCGATCAGTGCCGAAGAAATTTCAAGAAAAGGAATCTCGAATGTTGAGCAAGGACTTACAAAGGTAACCGGTATCACAACGGTTGACGGAAGAGGATTATTTGTTCGTGGTCTTGAAGAAAGATACAATTACCTTTTAATTAACGGATTGGGATCACCATCAAACAACCCGTTTCAAAAAATTGTTGCTTTAAAGCAATTCCCGACAGATGTTGTGGGTAAGCTTAATATTTATAAAACGTTTAACTCAAATCTTTACGGAGATTTTGCGGGGGCAACTTTCGACATCGAAACACTAACAATGGACCGCGCTTTTTCTAAGGTAGAGTTTAGTGTGGGAGTAAATACTCTTAGCACATTCAGAAATAACTTTAAAGTAGCAGAAAACGCTGATGGCTTGAAGGGATATCTGGGACTAAATTCCCAAGATAGAAGATTGCCAAGTGAGATTAGAGATTCTCGTCCTAATGGTTATCAGTTTACGAAAGAGCAATCATTAAACTCATTCAAAGATTCTTGGAATGTTGATAATGTAAAATCTATGCCTAATACAAGTATTGGTTTTACTACCGCACAAAAACTGAAAGCTGGCGAAACAGGAAATATCGGTATTTTATTCTCTCTCAATCAGTCTGCTAAATATTCTTACCGAGATGGTGAAAATAATCAATTCAGAGATAACGGAGGTGTAATACAGTTGAGTAACTTATTAAATAAAAAAAGTTATGAATATGAAACTGAATCTTCAGCATTATTAGGATTAGCTTACAAAAATAAGGGAACAAATGTAAACTTGAATGCAATATACCTTCAAAATTCATCGAATATTGTTGAGGATTTTGTAGGTTACAAAAATTTCAGCGTTCAAGATATACGTTTTTTCAGAACAAATCAGCAGGATATTTCCAGATTTCTAGATTTGCAGCTGACTGCATCTCAAAAAATTTCTGAAAGGCATTTATTTAAAGCAGGAGCAAGCTACGTAATGAATAATTACAGTCAGCCAGACAGAAAGATTTTTGAACTTACTGCACCATCAGATTACAACAATGCATTAATTTCTTACGGAGCAAATAGTTTCATAAGACAGTATCTGGATGTTGATGGCAGATTTTACGGCTCAGCTTACGGAGAATACTCTGTGTTTATTGGTGATAAAGGAGAAAGAAAAGATTATCCTTTACAATTATCAGTAGGTTACAATGGGTTTGCTGATGTAAGACAAAATTCTTACCGTTTTATTTTCGGGAATCCTGGTACAGGAAGTACTTCAGTAGCAATTAATATTGATCAGCCTCAAGGTACTTTAAATAATTCAATTTCTAACGGAAGTCTTTTTTACAGTGAAGGTACTGATAAATATAATTATTTGTCAAACATCTATCAGTTTGTAAATGCAGGTTACCTGAATTTTGATTACAAGCCGAATGATACATGGGATATTCTGGTAGGTGGAAGAATTGAAAATGACATGAGAATAATCCGCTACAACCCTCTCGGTGATTCTCAAACTAAAAACTTAACACCTAATAACTATTATTTTCTACCTTCTGTATCGATCAAAAAAGCTTTAAATGACAGAAGCAATTTGAGATTATCAGCGAGCAAAACAATTACGCGTCCTATCCTTATTGAGACGATGCCGTTGCAATATGTGAATCCTGACAATACCACGATCATTGGTAATGCAAATATCAAAAATAGCGAAAACTACAATATCGATTTGAAATGGGAGTACTTTCCATCTAATAAAGAAATGTTTGCTGTTAACTTATTTGCTAAAAGAATAGACAATGCTATTGAACGTTCTTTTGTATCAACGGGTAACGCAAGTGGTATGGACATCACATTTTTCAATGCCAAAAAAGCAACTCTTGCAGGAGTAGAATTGGAAGGTATTCTTAGTTTGGGTAGAATTTCAGATGCTCTTAGTAAGTTCACATTGGGTGCCAATGCAACTATTATGTATTCAGATGTTGTGAGAAGTGATGATCAGTTAAAACTTGAAAAACCAGATGAAAATAACTACAAAGGAGAACTTAGAAAAAGAGGTCTTCAAGGTGCTTCACCGTACACCGTAAATGCAGACTTGAAATATGAATATAAAAATTCTAATAATCTTAGCCAGACATTATCATTAGTATACAATGTTTCAGGGTCCAAAATATATGCAGTAGGAAGCGCAGGTTCAGATAATTATTTCGAAAGACCTTATCACATTCTAGATTTTGTTTACCAAAATCAGTTAACAAAAAATTGGAATGTGAAATTTGCAGTTCAAAACATTCTTGACAGTAAATATCGTGTAGAATTGGGTGACGAAAGTTACTACCCTGTACAAACTAACAACAATTACGCTTATAACAGCTATTTCAATGGTGTATCGTTCAACTTCACAGTAGGATATACTTTCTAAATTAATAATTAATTAAATCTTAATATAAAATGAAAACAAATCTTTTAACTCTATTATCACTAACATTACTTTTGAGTGTTTCTTCTTGTACTATAGAAGTAAATGACGGTATGGATGGTGGTGTTGTGACTGCTCCGGGAGCCACTTCAGGTATTCTGCCTGACGGATCAAAATTACCGAACGTAATTACAGGTAACTTAACTGTAAAAAAAGGAAACTATACTTTAGAAGGTGTAGTAAAAGTAGCAGACGGTGCTACATTGACGATTGAAGCTGGTGCAAATTTCATTGCTTCTACTGCAACTACAACAAGCTTAGTAATCTTGCAAGGTGGTAAGTTAATTGCTACAGGATCTGCAAGTGAGCCGATTGTCTTTACTACGACCAACAAAACTCCGGGAGGTTGGGGAGGAATTACCATTTTTGGTAAAGCTCCTATCAAAGCCGTAAACGGAAATGCTACTGCTATATCAGAAGACGGAAATACAATCACTTATGGAGGTTCTGATGCTAACTTCAGCTCAGGGATTCTACAGTATATACGTGTAGAATATGCAGGTAAAAAAATTGGCGACGGTACTTCAGAAACAAATACTTTTACATTCTACGCAGTAGGTGACGGAACGATTTTAGAAAATTTAGTAGCTTACAAGGGTACGGATGACGGTTTTGAATTTTTCGGAGGAACAGTAAGCGCAAAAAATTTGGTAGCCTACGGTAACTATGACGATTCATTTGACTGGCAGGATGCCTGGAGTGGACAAAATAACAGCAACTGGTTTGCATTCCAGACTGTTACCGGAAACTTTGGTATGGAAATCGAAGCTTCAGCAAATATAGTGAATACACCTCCAAAAATCTCTAACATTACGCTTATCAGAGATAATAACACCAATCCTGAAGTTGCAGGATCAGTTGAAATTTCTGCAATCCAATTTAAGAGACAGGGTACAGGTATTTTCTCTAATGTTTACATTAGTGGATACAAAAATACAGGTGGTAAAAATGCTTATCCTATCCTAATTCAGGATGATCTTACCAATACAAACCAGGTACTTACAAGTAAAGTTTTAGTAACACCAATCAACCAGGTAAATTCTGACAATATTGGAATTTGGGGTTATACTGAAACAAATGGTGGCAAAACATTCCCTAATACGGCTACGGTAACTAAGGTATCTTTACCTGCAGGAGCATGGGCTACGGTAGATGGAGTAAATCTTCTTTCTGCATTGTAAAATTAAGTAATTAGTTTATTCATATTAATTTTGAATCCCTCAGGAATATTCCTGAGGGATTTTGTTATTATTTCATAAAAAAATTAGGATGAAATTCTACATTGCATCCTATTTATATTTTACTTCAATTAATTTAAGAATACTGAAATTTTCTTACGGCTTCCAAAGTCATATCAATTTCTTTTTCTTTAATCGCATCACTGATGAAATACGTTTCATAGCCACTCGGTGGAAGATAAATTCCGTTGGTCAGCATCTGATGGAAAAAATTATTGAATAATGAATGATTGGCCTGCTGAGCTTCATCAAAATTAGAAACCCTGTTGATGTGAAAAAATACAGACATCATCGAGCCTTTTCTGTTGATTTTGTGAGCAATTCCTTTTTCATTTAAAATTTTACCAATTTCAAAATCTAAAGTTTCTGTAGTTTTGCTAAGATTAGTAAAGAATTTCTCATCATTTTTAATAAGCTGCAATGTTTTTAAACCAGCTCTCATTGCTAAAGGATTTCCGCTTAATGTTCCTGCCTGATAAACAGCGCCTTTTGGAGCCAGATGATCCATAATTTCGTTTCTTCCGGCAAAAGCACCGACAGGCAAACCACCACCGATTACTTTTCCATAGGTCACCAAATCTGCTTTTACGTTGTACAGTTCCTGTGCACCACCAAAAGCTAATCTGAAACCTGTCATCACCTCATCAAAAATCAATAGAGTACCGTATTCGTCACAAATTTTCCTTAAATTCTGAAGGAAGTTATTTTCCGGTAAAACGCAGCCCATATTTCCCGCTACCGGTTCGATAATTATAGCTGCAATTTCTCCCTGATTATGTCTGAAAAGATCCTGAACCTGCTCAAAATCGTTATATCTTGCCAACAAAGTGTCTTTCGCGGTTCCTGCAGTCACTCCCGGAGAATTTGGGTTTCCAAACGTGGCAGCACCACTACCCGCTTTTATAAGGAAAGAATCTGAATGCCCATGATAGCAACCCTCGAATTTTACAATTTTATCTCTCCTCGTAAAGCCTCTCGCCAATCTTACCGCACTCATACACGCTTCAGTACCGGAAGAAACCATTCTTATTTGATCGATATTAGGAACATTTTCTGTAATGAATTTAGCGATTTCAGTCTCCAGTTCGGTAGGTGCACCAAAAGAAAAGCCTTTCTCGGCCTGAATCTTTAAAGCTTCTAAAACTTCCGGATGCGTATGTCCCAAAATCGCAGGACCCCATGAATTGATATAGTCAATGTAGGTATGGTCATCCGCGTCGGTAAGATAGGCACCGTTAGCAGATTTCATAAAAACAGGCACTCCGCCAACAGATTTAAATGCCCGTACAGGTGAATTTACACCTCCCGGAATGTATTTGTAAGCTTCTTCAAATAGAGCTGAACTTCTTTGATATTTCATTGTTGTAAATAGTTGACGGTTGATGGTTTTTGGTTGACAGTATATTTATGAGCTATAAACTAATAACCATCAACTAAAAAGCAATAACCAATTTAGTTTCTGGGTTTTTTCTCGATCAGATAGATTAATTGTCCGGCGGATGGTTTCTGTCCCTCATCCATTCTGTTTTTAGCGTACAGCTTACTAAGCTTTACCCCGAATTTCTGAGCAATGTCATGCATATTTTCACCCGATTCGGCTTTGTATGTCGGAGTATTCCCTTCAGAATTTTTTGATTCTAAAAATAAAATATCATCTTTCTTCAGTATATCAGACTGCAGATCATTCCATTTTATCAATTTGCTGTCGCTGATTTTAAATTTATTGGCGATCAGTTGAACATTGGTATCAGCAGGAATCACGACATATTTTAAACCACCATTAGGGTGACTTTTGATAATGATGGAGTTGAGAATTTCAGCGTTAGTCTTAATGCGCTCCACTCTTTTTTGCTGTTGTGCATAAGAAGTAGCTTTATAAGGAACTTTTACAGTTACCGGTACCATAGCCTTTTTTTCTTTTTTTGCAGGCTCCAGGCGCGCCATAAAAGTCCTGTCATCTTTCAAATCAGGATATTTTTTCAGAACGGCATACAGAACCTCTGCAGAATTTACCTCATCAAATTCATATAATTTGTACCGTTCAATTTTACCAATAAGAATTGATGCATATCGTGGATTTGTTGCATATCCTGCTTTTTTCAGACCGTGAGCCCAGGCTTTATAGTCTTTCATATCAAGATTAAAAAGATTGGTGTAGTATTTTCTGGTTGCCAAAAAAATAGAATGATCTTCGTACGACTGTTTGGGATCATCATACACTCGGAAACATTCATTAGGTGCGTCGTCGGTATGCTTCATCGTTTTGCCCGTCCAGTCTTCTTTGCATTTTATTCCGAAATGATTTTTACCCTCAAGAGCTAAGCGGCTTTGTCCGCCACCTGTTTCCAAAAGCCCCTGTGCAAGCGTAATTGAAGCCGGGATCTTGTATTTTTCCATCTCTTCTACTGCATACTGTGCAAATTTCTGAATATATTGATCTTCGGTAGCCCAGGTCTGAGCTGAGAATTTTGATAAAACTAAAAGGCTTATAAGTAAGAAAAGTCTTTTCATGTTTTTATTATTTTAGAACTTTAAATGAACATTCATCAGATTATTTAATTGTAATCAAAATGACTGTTTCATGTTTTTAATTTTATATAATTAAATCTCTATTTTGTTTTTCCAGAAGCAAATTAGCTCCCTCTACACCCTGCAATCCTCCTGTATGAAAACACAGTATTTTACTTCCTGCAGAAAAATAATCTGCATCAATCATTTCAAAAACCTTCTGCATCATTTTTCCTGTATAAACAGGGTCTAAAGGAATTTCAAAATTTGTTTTAAAATCATTGATAAAACGAATGTTATCATCATTTATTTTACCATATCCTCCTAAATCAGCATCGGTTAGATAAAAATTTCTCTTAGAGGTTAATTCTGAAATTTTTTGTTCTAATGAGGCATCTTCAACAACTTTAAATCCTATCACTTTCTGGTTTTCTTCACAAAATTCTGAGATCCCGGCAATTGTACCACCAGTACCTACTGCGGTGCAAAGATAATCAAAATCTTTTGTATGGGTATTGAGCATCATTTTGATTCCCATAACAGCGCTTTTATTTGTACCTCCTTCAGGAATAATAAGAGCATCAGGAAATTCCTGCTGCAAAAATACGGTGAGTTTCTCTTTGTGCCGATATTCTTCACGCGTAATAAATTTCAGGTTCATACCGTTTCTTTTAGCAGAAGCTAATGTGGGATTATCTTTCCATTTTTTCTCAAGTTCTTCTCCTCTGATGATTCCAAGAGTTGGAATGCCCGCTGAATGTCCAACTGCAGATACAGCCGAAATATGATTTGAATAGGCACCGCCGAAAGTAATAATTAATGGGTTTTCGGGCTTATATTCAAGATAATTATTGACCGTAAAAAACAGCTTCCAATATTTGTTCCCTGAAATCTGAGGATGAATAAGATCTTCCCTCTTCATAAAAAGTTTCACATTTTTATGGATATCAATTTCTTGGATTAAAGCTGATTCTTCAGGAATTTTTAAAAACATTTTTGAATTTTAATAATACTTTTTATAATAGAATTTTTTGCTAATATTTTTACTTTCTTAAATATTTCCAGAAGCTCCAAAAATTTCTTTTTTTAAGATAATCTAAATCTTGTTCATTAGCATAAGCTTCCCTTTCAAATGATATGGCGAGATAGGCTCTATGACCATCTTTCAGTTGTAAGAAATGGTAATAATATTCTAAAATGTAAGCAATATAAAAGAAGATAATCAGAAGCTCTAATTGCTGTCTCAAATGAATTTTTTCATGATTAATGAGCACTCTATTTCTCTTATCTTCAGGATTTTTGATGAAAATAAAAGGATAAAGCGTAATGCCGTTTATTTTTGTATTTTTGAGGAACTTTTGGCACACAATTATCATGATAACAAATATAAAAGTTTTGATTTAACTTATGGCGCATTTTGATATCAAAGAGCATGAAGACTTTTACTATAATGAGCAGGGCTACAAAGTTTTTACAGAAAAATTCCACCTAAGACGTGGCTATTGCTGCAAAAGCGGATGCAGACACTGCCCTTACGGATACGATAAAAAGACAGATACATTTATAAAAATCAATAAAAAAAATAAATACAATGAAATTAATGGTTCGCAAATTCCCTAATTTAAATATAAGTATCATGAGCAAAAAATATATTTTTATTTTATTGGCGGCAACTTTGGGTTTATCTTCTTGCAGCCCCTTTAAAGTACGTTCAGATTATGCTGAAACTGCCAATTTCACTTCTTATAAAACGTATAAAATAAGAATTGACGATCTGAAATTGAATGATATTGATAAAGACAGAGTACTTAATGAACTGTCTAAACAATTACAAATGAAAGGTCTTCAGTCTGGTGAAAGTCCTGATTTGATTATTAACGTTAAAGCCAATCATAAAAAAGTAACCGACATCACTACGTCTAATCCCGGCGGAATGTGGGGATGGGGCGGTGGCTTCGGATGGGGTATCGGAATGAATAGAACCTGGTCTAGCAACTATAATGAAGGCGCAATCATCGTTGATATGATTGATTCTAAAACCAATAAACTGGTTTGGCAAGGTATCGGAAGCGGAATTTCTGTTGACAGGCCTCAGGCGAAACAAAAACAAATTCCTCAGATTGTAGCCGAAATTATGGCTAGCTATCCTCCGGGAATGAAGAAATAAAAAAGTTAATCAATTCAATATAAAGTCAATACATTTTTGTATTGACTTTTTTTCAATCTTTCATTGAAATTCTTCCCGGTTAATCATTGCAAAATGTACAGCTTTCCAATATTCATGCCCTGTTATTATCATGTTACGTTCTAACATTCTTTGACCCGCATTTATTACACTTCAATAGAGATAACATTCGAAAAAATGAGAGATAACTTTCAGATGGTACTTTACAGCATTTGAAAACCATAAAACAAAAAATGCTTTAAAACATATGTTTTAAAGCATTTTAAACTACTGATATCGCAGTTGCGATCCGGACGGGACTCGAACCCGCGACCTCCGCCGTGACAGGGCGGCATTCTAACCAGCTGAACTACCGGATCAATTTTTTTAAAGTAAATTGAGAAAACTTTCTGCGATCCGGACGGGACTCGAACCCGCGACCTCCGCCGTGACAGGGCGGCATTCTAACCAGCTGAACTACCGGATCAATTTTTTTAAAGTAAATTGAGAAAACTTTCTGCGATCCGGACGGGACTCGAACCCGCGACCTCCGCCGTGACAGGGCGGCATTCTAACCAGCTGAACTACCGGATCTCTTCACAACAAATAAAAAAGTATCTTCGTTTATTGTGGTTGCAAAAATACAACTTTTAAGCTAATCTGCAAGTATTTTAATAAAAAAAATGCTTCCCGATACAGAAAGCATTCATTATCAAAGTGATTTTTTTATAAGTGTGCGCTCAATTTCTCAGCGATGATCTCTTTTGGAGTAACACCTACTAGTTTATCTACAACCTCGCCATTCTTAAAAATAAGAACTGTAGGGATGTTTCTGATTCCGTACTGCATAGAAATTTCCTGATTGTTATCTACATCTACTTTTCCTACCACAGCCTTCCCTTCAAAATCTGTCGCCACTTCTTCGATGATTGGTCCCAAAGTTCTGCAAGGTCCGCACCATACTGCCCAAAAGTCTACCAATACTGGTTTGTCTGATTTTAAAACCAATTCCTGGAACGAGCTGTCCGTAATTTCTAAAGCCATTTTTTTATTTTTAATTATTAATATCTATTTAATTTCTGAGATCAAAATTACCACTTTTAAGTGAATAGCTTATCTATGCTCAACATTTGTATTTTCTATGATCAGATCTTTAGAGATATCCTTTAAAGCTTCTACAAAAGAATCAATCTCTCCTTTGGTTGTCAGGTGGCTGAATGAAACACGCAAAGGTGTACAATCTTCCATTTCGTCCTCAGACAATATCATCATCATGACCATAGATGGCTTCGAAGCTCCGGATGAACATGCACTTCCCTGTGAAACTGCAATACCTTTCATATCCAGCTGCAGACCAATTAATGGGTTTTTATAAGGTAGTAAAAGACTCACGACTGTATATAAACTGTTATCCCGCTCAGAACTTCTCCCATTAAACCTTATTCCCGGAATTTCTTCTGAAAGCCTGTCAATGGTATATTGTTTAATATTCTGCATATGCTGGGTATAGGCATCCATATTTTTAAGTGAAAGCTCTAAAGCCTTGCCTAAACCTGCGATACCGCTCACATTTTCCGTACCAGCTCTCAGGCTTCTTTCCTGAGGTCCGCCGGTGATAATTCCTTTTAAACCGCTTGACTTTCTGATAAAGGCAAAACCTATACCTTTTGGGCCATGAAATTTATGTGCACTGCAGGAAGCAAAATCCACCGGAATTTCAGAAAAATCTAAACTCATGTGAGCCATTGTCTGTACGGTATCTGAGTGAAACAGAGCACTGTTTGCCTTGCACAATTCAGCAATTTTCTTGATATCTGCAATATTCCCGATTTCATTATTAGCATGCATTAAACTCACCAAAGTCTTTTTATCGGAAGCTTTCAATAATTCTTCAAGTTTATCTAAATCGATATCTCCTCTTTCATTAGGACGGATGTAGGCAACCTCCACACCTTTCCTTTTTTTCATATCCAAAATGCTTTCAGAAACACATTTGTGCTCCATTGGCGAACTGATGATTCTCTCAACACCCAAATGCGATACACTTGATTTGATGATCATATTATTAGACTCAGTTCCGCATGATGTAAAAATAATTTCTGCCGGACTTACATGAAGATACTCAGCTACCTGCCTTCTTACATTTTCGATTAAAATCTTGGCATCCTGCCCGAAACTGTGTGTTGATGACGGATTTCCAAAATTCATCTTCATGGTTTCTACCATTGCATCGATAACTTCTTCTGAAAGCGGCGTTGTAGCAGCATTATCTAAATATATTTTATTCATTTTATTTTGAATATTTTAATTCTACTGAAGTGAACTGATAATCTGACGGCACAGAAAATATAAACCAAGGGTTTGACATTACCTGAATTTCCATACCTCCGGACTGATATTCCGGAACTTCTACATATAAAACATTATCCTTTACAGAAATACTTTTAATGGTTGAAATTTTATGATCTCCGGAATTAAACGTACCTAAATTATACAAAACAACTTTTTTATTTTTAGGAAAAACAGGAATTTCCATTATGGGTTGCATCCCTGATTTTTTAAAATTTTGTGTAATAATGTTTTTCAGTTCTGTCTGATCTTTAATCATTTTATAACCAGCCTGATCTGCTCCACCCTGCGTTTCTGAGGCAAGAATCTCTCCCTTTGTCTGCATATCTTTTGAATTTTGTGACACGGCGCTTGTACAACTCATAATGAGTGCTACAATCAACATAAGAAGTTTATTCATAATCAATATTTATCTTCCAAAATTAGTGAAAAAATTGATAATGTCCTTCATTTGCCCAATTCAGCATTGGCCTGTCCCCTGCAGTATCTCCGAATGCAATGATTTTATCGTATTTAGCGTCTGAAATTTGTTTTTTTATTCTTTCCAGTTTTTCTTTGCCGTTGCAATTTCTACCGACAAAATTTCCTGTAAAAACACCGTTTTTGAATTCTGCCTGTGTAGAAACGAGATGCATCTGCAGTTTGTCTGCAAAAGGTTTTGCCCAGATGTCTAATGAAGCTGTGACAATAAGGCTCTCGGTATTTTCTCTGTCGATATTCTGGATAAAATCGAGTGCGTTTTCTCTAACGATTTTAGGATAATTTTCTTCAAAAAACTGCTTAGATTTTTCTTCAATTTTAGTTTGTAATTGGCCTTTTAAAATAGAACCTATAAAACTTTTCTTAACTTTTTCAGTTTGTGCCAATTTTAATTTTAATAAAATAAAAAGCGGAATATGTTTTACAAACTGCACCCGAAATTTTGAAGGATTGTAAAATTTAAGATACATAAACATGGTATCTTTATAGGTAATAGTACCGTCAAAATCAAAACAATATAATTTTTTCACTTGATGCTAAAGTTTTAATTTTTTAAATATAAATTCAGGAATATTTCTGATAATCATCATTATAACGCCCCAAATCGGTAAAACGTATGTCACATTCTTCTGCTTTTTGAATGCTTTGTAAATACATTCTGCAGCCTGCTTTGGATTAGCTGTTAATTTCGGATTTAATGGTAAACCTTCCGTCATTTTAGTTGCCATAAATCCAGGTTTTACGGTTAAAACATGCACTTTTTTTTCAAAAAGATAATTTCTCAAGCCACTTAAATAAGCTGTAAAAGCTGCTTTTGCACTTCCGTAAATGAAATTACTTTGTCTTCCTCTGTCACCGGCAACCGATGATAGCCCGATGATTGTTCCGGATCTTCTGCTTTCAAATTTCTGAGCAAAATAATTGATTACAGGAACCAATTTTGAGTAATTGATATCTATGATTTTTTCGGTATTCTTATTATCATATAAACCCTCTTCTGTACCATCACCCAAATATCCTGTCGCACAAAACAAAAGACTTGAATTGACAGAATCAAAATTCTGATAATTAATTTCTTTTGTCAAATCGAGTTCAATAATTTCAGACTGCTGCAAAAATTTTACATCAATGTGTCTTGCAAAACGTTCCGTAGTTTCTTTATTCGACGTAAAAAGATAGATCCTTTCAAATCTTTCGCCTTCCTGCAAAGCTTTTTCTACAAATGCCTGCGCAATCTCCGATGTACTTCCCAGAACTATCATTTACTTATTATTTAGAATTCTTTTGTGCTGTAATGACACAAATTTTGAGCTGTTTACGTTTTTCAGATAATCGGTCAGCGAAGATCTGCTCATGCTATCTTTAGTAAGATAAATTCTTCCGCCAAATTCCTGTACTATATGATCGAGCTGATCAACGAGTTGCTTCAGTTTTGAATTGACTTTAAAATCAAGCGCTAACGTGTAGCCTTCAAAAGGAAAGGAATTGTATGCATCAGTATTATTTTCTCCAAACAGTTTTAAAACGGCCAGAAAAGACCCATTTCCACTGTTGGCAATAGTTTCAAGAATTCTTTTCATTCCCTCTTTTCCCGTTTCTTTAGGGATGACCATCTGATATTGAATAAATCCTGATTTGCCATAGATTTTATTCCAATCATTTACGAAATCCAAGGGGTAAAAGAATGTTTCATAATCTACAAAATTCTTTATTTCCTTTTTGGATTGTTTTTTATAATACAGAAAATTGAAAAGCTTTACCGTCAAAGCATTTAAAACAAAATTCGGAAAATAGAAAGGTACCGTTGGTGAGAATTTTTTCTTTAAAACCAAAGGACTTTTAGCCTCATTCTCCGCTAACTCATGGCGAAAGGCATGCTCGCCGCGCATCAGAATACTTCTCCCTATATTTTGTCCTTTCTGCAGACAGTCGATCCAGGCAACAGTGTAGGTCCAGCTTTCACTTTCTTCAAAAAGTCTGAATATTTCGTCTAAATTATCTGCTTTTATGCTTTCCTGACGAATGTATGCGGTCTCAATATTTTTAAGTTTAAATTTTGCAGAGAGAATGATTCCCGTAAGTCCCATTCCGCCGATTGTAGACCAGAATTTATCTGTATTGTGTTCACGTGAACAGGTGATAACATCTCCGTTTTCGGTCATTAATTTAAATTCTGTCACATATTCTGAAAAACAACCTTCAGAATGATGATTTTTGCCGTGCACATCTGATGCAATGGCACCTCCAATAGAAATAAATTTTGTACCAGGAGTTACATATAAAAAATAACCCTGTGGTACAGAGATCTCAAGAACTTCTGACAATAAAACCCCGGATTCGCATTCGATAATTCCGTTGATACGATCGAAACTGATGAACTTATTTAGTTTTTTTGACGAAAAAATATTTTCTCCTAATGAAGCGTCCCCGTAACATCTTCCGTTACCACGTGCGATAACTTCATTATGACTGAGTACAAATTCTTTAATTTTTTTGAAGCTGTCTTCCGACCTCATTTCTTTTTCTACTATGGGAAAATTACCCCAATTGGTAACTTTTTGTGTGAAATTTGGCTTCATCGGTAATTATTTATTTTTATTACGTAAAATGCAATCACCACAAAATTTTCAATATTGTTTGTAGTTTTCAGTCTTCGTGATTTCATTCTTTAAAATAAATTTGAATTAAAAATGCGGCAACCCAAAATATTAAAGTAATTTGTATGTATCGGTCTCTGTAAACAATTTTAGTAGGAGATTCTGTCCTGTTATAAACCAGAGTTTGCTGTAAATATCTTAAAAAAGCAAATACCACAAAAATCACAGTATAAAAAACCCTAGAGTGAAATTTTGCCTGGACTTCCGGTGATAAGGTAAACATGAGATAACAAATGATCGCCAAGGTCACCGAAATAGAAAGCGCAATATCTGCAAACTGTACATTATAACCATCCAGGGCTTTTCTTGTTTTCCCCGAAACCTGTGCATTAATCAATTCACCTCGTCTCTTCCCAATCGCTAATACCAGTGCAAGAACGAAAGTCAGCAATGTTGCCCACTGTGAAATAAAAATCCCTGTGATATATCCTCCGGCCTGTACCCTTAGAACAAATCCTGTTGCGATAATAAAAATATCAATTATGGGAACGTGTTTTAGCTTAAATGTATATGCAAGATTCATTACAAAATAAGTCCCAATGATGGCGGCAAACTTCCAGAGCATTTTATCAAAATAAAACTGTGCAAAAAATATTAATGCAATATCTATAATTACTAAAGCTGACAAAATACTTAGTGCTTGCGGTTTTGAAACGGCCCCACTAGCCAATGGCCTTCTTCTTTTTTCCGGATGCTGTCTGTCTGCTTCAATATCGTTGTAATCATTGAGAATATATACAACACTTGCAGCCAATGAAAATATAATGAAAGCAAAAATACTTTTGCTCAGTAAATCTATATTTCTAATATTACCTGAAAAAAATAAAGGTACAAAGACAAACAGGTTTTTGACCCACTGCTCTACACGAAGTAGTTTTAGATATTTCTTCATTTATGTAATTTCATTTGCAAAATTAGTGAATTTAAAGCAAAAAATAAATGCCGCATAAAAATACAAAAAAAACCGCCAAAGCGGTTTTTTCTGATTATATTTTATACTAATGACTACTGACCTTTCTGAGCGTCATTAATCATTTTTTCGTTTGCTGTAATTGCAAACTCTACTCTTCTGTTTTTTGCTCTTCCTGCATCTGTATCATTTGATGCTACAGGCATTGATTCTCCTTCTCCTAAAGCAAACATTCTGCTTGACGCTATTCCTTTAGACATCAAATAAGATTTCACAGAATTAGCTCTTCTTTCAGATAATTTTTGATTATAATCGTCAGCACCTACACTGTCTGTATGGCCGTATATATTGATGTTCGTATCAGGATTATTTACTAAAACTTCAGTCAGCTTATCTAAATTTGTCTTTGCAATAGAAGTAAGATCTGATGAATTGAACGCAAAAGTAACTATACTTTCATTCATTGTAATTTTAATACCATCACCTACTCTTTCTACTTCAGCACCCGGTAAAGTTTCTTTAATTTCTTTAGCCTGCTTATCCATCTTACTACCGATTACGTTACCTGCAACTCCACCAATAATACCTCCTAAAACGGCACCTAAAGCTGCATTTTTACCTTTCCCAACATTATTCCCTAGAACTCCGCCGATCACTGCTCCTGAAGCTGCACCCACTGCAGTACCTCTTTGTTGATGATTAGAATTCTGAATGGTCTCACAATTTGTAAGCAATAATGCTGAAGATAAGAAAAATGCTCCTATATATGTTCTATTAAAATTCATAGTATTTATTTTAAATTAATTTATTTCATTCCTGTTCTTTCAAAGTTGTAAACAACTCTTACCGTACTTCCATCAAAAGGCACATTTTGTTCTAAAGAAAACTGGTCTGTAGTCTGATTGATGACGTCTAGCGTATAGCCTACAGTATTTTGTTTTGCCTTTGTACCATCCTGAATTTTTTTAAACATAAAGGTATTTCCGTCCTTTACTTCAAATTTTATTGGCTGCGTAAGTGCAGGACACTGCCCACCACCATTCAATGTATAAGCTCCCGTATAGTTGTTAGGTATAAATCTCCAATGACTTCCGATAAAGCACTGTGCGTCTGCACCTTCATCAAATGGTTTGATTTTATATTGCTTATCATATTCTATACTGACAATCTGAAAATCTCCTTTCATTTTCAAAAATTCAGATCTGTTGCTTTGTGCATCTCCCGCTTTTTTAACGGACGAACAAGACACTGCAAAGAGTGATGTTCCTAAAATTGACGCTAGTAATAAGTTTTTCATAGTGTTGTTTATTATTATAAATAAAGTATATAAAAAAACCGTGCCAAAATAGAATAACTCAAAACAAAAGCCCGAAAATATCGGGCTTTTGTTATCATTAATGAATGAATATTTAATAATTACAATTTCAAAGCTTTTTTAGACTTTACAGCTTTTTTAGCTTTTACTGGTTTATTCATCTTAGAAGATTTTCCTGTATAGAATTTCGTAAATGCATATTGAGCTGCTTTTTCTAGATCAATAACACCTCCTGCCTGAGATTTGTTTCCAAACTCATTTTCTGTATTTGCGTTGCTAGTTTTAACTAGAGCCTCAATAATCTGTGCAGGCTTTAGATTTGGCATGTATGCCAATAACACCGCTGCAGCACCTGCAACTACAGGAGAAGCCATTGATGTTCCCTGCTGATAGCTATACTCATTATTTGGTACAGTAGAATATATTTCTTCACCCGGAGCAAATACATTCACCATTTTTTTATTGTAGTTTGAGAAGCCAGCTCTCAACTCATTATTTCTGTTGGTACTTGCACCCACAACCAAAACATTGTTTACGAAAGGAGCTTCATCTGTAATATTCTTGAAGTTGGTAGGATATGCCAAATGTTCTGCCACATCTTCATTTTCATTTCCTGCTGCTTTCACTAAAAGAACTCCTTTATCCTGAGCATATTTAAAAGCATCCCACACTACACTTTTACCCGGAGAAACAGGTTTTCCAAAGCTCATATTTAAAACTTTCGCTCCGTTATCTACAGCATATTTTATGGCATTGGCAACATCCTTATCTCTTTCATCACCATTAGGAACGGTTCTCACCACCATAATTTTGGCAACTTTTGAAGCAACACCATACTGAACTTCTTTCCCTTGCGGCAAGCCGGCAATAATACCTGAAACGTGAGTACCGTGCTCTGCATCAGGACCTTGATAATGGTTATTTCCGTAATTTTTTTCAGAATAATCATCATAGTTATCACCTACAACTTCTGCTCGTGGGTCATAAGTAAGATCATATTGTTTGGCCATAGGACCAAAATGATCAAGCGCATTTTTTATTTCCTCCTTCAAGAATTTCTCCACATCAGAAGGAGATTTTCCTGCCAGTTCAGGATTTTGAGCCAAATTATTCAAAATCTGCAAGCCTATTGCCTGCTTTTGCTCTGTTGGCTTAATGCTGGCTAAATTTTCTTTTGTCAAAGGTTTTCCGTTTAACATTTTAACCATTTCAGGAATTGCCTCATTGATCATTGTGAATTGCTTGAAGCTTTGTGCAGCTTCTACACTTTTCTTGGTAAAAAGCTCTTTAGACTTCATATACATCGCAAATTCTTCTGGCATTTTTGCCTGATTTGCTTTGTTCTTTGTAGAATCATCACCTTCAAAAACAGATTTATATTTGGCAACAACTCTGGTAACTTCCATGTTATCTACGTCAATATCACCGTTTTTTCCTCCGATGAAATTCCATCCGTGAACATCATCTATGTAGCCGTTTCTATCATCATCTTTACCATTATTTGGAACTTCATTAGGATTTGACCAAATATTTTTTACCAATCCCGGGTGATCAACTTGTACTCCACTGTCTAAAACACCAACAACGACTGTTTTGGGTTTAAGACCTTTGGATTCAAGAAATTTGTAAGCATTTTCTGTGTTTACACCATACACTTTTGATGTAGCAAAATCTTTATGATACCACGTCATCAAATCCTTATCTTGTTTCGGATCAAGAGCTGTAGCTTTTGCATCCTGTGCATACGTAAAACTAAAACCTGCTAAAAATACAGCAGCTAAAACTATGTTCTTCATTTTGTAAGAATTATTTAATATTTTTAAGATAAGTCACAGATTCCGGTCCTTTGTTACAAATAAGATCTAAAATCGATAAATCTTTTAAAAAACCGTATTTATCTGTGAAGATCTGATAATACTCTTCCATTTCAAATTCCGGCTCGGCTTTCGTAGAAAATTTTTCACGAAAGTTTATTTCAGAAGGATTTTTGATATACTCTTCATTCAAAGAGTATGCCTTTTCTGTCTTCAGTATTTTCTGAATAATATCTATACTTTTTAAATTAAAATCTAACAAGTATTTCTCTTTTTTCTGATAAAGCACTTCAAATTTATCTTCATAATATTCAAAATATGCAGAGCCCCGGTAAACATTTTTTATAGATTTCCAATGAATCTTTAACCAGTCTTCTCTATAAGAAATTTCGATATCTTTGATTTCTCTTTTTCCGGTATGATCGATTGGAATAATCAGTGAAAGTTTTCCGTTTGCTCCATAAATATTGGTCCTGTTTCTAAAGGTCTGCTTGGGAAAGCTTTCATACTGTTCAAAGAACACTTCATTTTCGGGGTTTAAAAAGACCGAAAACCACGATATGGGTGGTAGATAAAATACCGGTAATAATACGTTCTCCATTGTTTTTATATATAAAATGAAGTATTTTCTCAAATACTTCATTTTATTTACTTTATAAATCAGTTATAAATCTTCTTCTTTTTTCTTTTTCCCGAAAAGTTTAACGAAATATTCCCAGCCGAAGAAAAGAACAAGAATCATTGCGGCGATCCACCAATATGAAGTTTTGTTGGCTTCACCGGTATTGGTTGCTTTAAACATTCTGTCCCAGCGGATTTTCATCCCAAAAAACGAACCTTTATTAGCTTGATAACTTGAACTATTATCTTTAAAAGCACCTTCTAAACTCATCCAGGTAAACATTGGTTTTCCAACGATGTTTGATTCCGGTACAAAACCAAAAAATCTTGCATCAAGTGAAGCATCCCTATTGTCACCGACCATCATATAATAATCCTGCTGAATTGTGTATTGATTGGCTTCTTTTCCGTTGATGAACATTTTACCGTTTTTATATTCTAATGTATTATGCTCATAGTTTTTAATGATCCACTGATATTCTGGTAACGTCTGTGTATTGATAGCAACAACATCACCTTTTTTAGGAATTTTAAGTGGCCCATATTGATCTTGGTTCCATCCTTTATTGATTGGGAAAATACAATTTGTAGTGTCAATTTTGCTAGAAAGTAGAGCTTCATCTAAATCATTTCTTAAAACTTCTCCGCTTTTGTCTTTTCGTGGAAAATATCTTATATCAACGTTTCCCTTTGCTTGAATTTCTTCTTTGAAGTCTAGAACCTGTGGAAGTGCTTTAATTTCTTTAGCAACTGAATTTGTTAGGCCTTGAAATAAATAAGTGAATCCTATAATAGTTTTCTGTTTTGTAATGGGATCTTCATTATAATTAGGCATTTCTTGAACAGGCAAAAATCCATAAATATTGTATAACGCAGAAATATCTAATTGACTAGATGTTTTCAAAATAAATGAATGCTGAACTTCCTGATCTCCCAAAACTGTTTCAGGTTTTCCGTTCACAAATAATCTTCCGTTTCTCATCTCGAAAGTATCACCTGCAACAGCAACACATCTTTTCACATAAGGATCAGCACGGTCAAGCGAAACGTGTACAGAATCTCGCGGATAGTTAAAAACTACAATATCATTTTTCTGAGGCTTATTGAATTGGAAAATTCTTTCATAAGGTAATTTTACTGCTTCCACATAAGATTTTGGATCATCTTTCGGGTTTCCTTTTTCACCGGTATCAAGAATAGTTCCTTGCAAGAATGGGATTGCCAAAGGACGCATTGGTAATCTGTAACCGTAACTCCATTTATTGACAAAAAGAAAGTCTCCTACCAAAAGCGTTCTTTCCATCGATCCTGTTGGAATACCAAAAGGCTGCGTGAAAAAAACGTGAATGATCGTAGCAAAAACTACCGCAAAGGTTATGGATCCAGCAAAAGTATCTTTCTTTTTTGAAGACTTTTCTTCTTCTGTCAGATACAAATCATTTTCATCTTCTAATTCTGCATCTTTAGAATAGTTGACGGTTGCCATGTAAATGAAAGGTAGAATTACAGTAAGAACCTGATGCTGAACAAGACTTTTACCGAATTTTTTCATCAGATAAATATGGAAAACAGACATCATAATAGGTCCCACGATTGGCAGGTATGATAAAATTGCCCACCACTTCGGGTGCTCCGTTTCTTTTAAAATAATAAAATAATTGTAAAAAGGTACGAACGCCAATAGCGGACTATACCCCATTTTCTTGAACAGCTTCCAAGTGGAAATTCCCATCAATACTGATAAAATGAGAACATAAACTAAATATGTTAAAAAATAATTCATAAATTTCTGTGCCTATCTATAATTTGAGTACTGAGCGATGTGTAAGTGGTAATGAGCAGTTACACAAATTCTATTATTAGTTTGCTAAATTATGGTTTTGTTACAAAATTAAAGTCCTAAAACGTCTTTCATTGTAAAATTTCCTTTTTTATCTTTGATCCATTCTGCAGCGACAACTGCACCTAATGCAAAACCGTTTCTGTTGAACGCCTTATGTTTAATTTCAATCTCATCAACATCACTTCTGTAAAATACACTATGAGTTCCCGGAACTTCATCTTCACGTATGGCAAAAATCCCCAATTGCTTATCTTGAGTCTCCTCAAGCTTCCAGGCATCATATTTAGGATTATTTTTAAAAATTCCGTCCGCCAAAGAAATTGCTGTACCGCTGGGAGCATCCAACTTGTGTATATGGTGAATTTCTTCAAGCTGACAAGAATATTCGTCAACACTTTTCATTAAATCAGCTAATTTTTCGTTTAAAGCAAAAAATAAATTGACCCCTAAACTAAAATTTGATCCGTATAAAAATGCAGTTTCGTTTTCTATAGCAAGATTTTCAATTTCAGATTTTCTTTCGAGCCAGCCAGTTGTTCCGCAAATCACCGGAATTTTATTTTCCAGACAGGCTTTTATATTATCAAAAGCTACTTCGGGTAAAGAAAATTCGATCACAACATCGGGATTATTCAAATTTTCAGCAGTTGGAGTTTCTTTCAGTCGCGCAACCACTTCATGACCTCTTTTTGTGGCAATCTCGTCGATAATTTTGCCCATTTTACCATATCCGACTAACGCAATTTTCATATCTACAAAGTTTTAAAACTTGAAATTTAAACTTAATCCTGTCTTTGGCGGATTGTTTCCGAAATCATCATAAATTACAGCGGGTGTAAATGTAAGATCCGGGTCTTTACGACCTTCATACAAATGAGCGTCTACTACAGCATCTACAATATTTAAAATATAGATAAGACCGGTAATCGCAATCGCATAATCACGTTGCCTCTTTGATCTATCCTGCGCATTTCCCAAAGCAATTTTATCTAAATATGGGCGCTGATCTACAAACTCATTCGGAGTTCCGTTGAGTTTTGCGATGTAATATTCGCGGTATTTTTTATATTGATTTTGATTCCAGATAGCAATGCCTGCGCCTGCTCCAACAGCTCCCCAGACAATGGGGATTTTCCAGTATTTTTTATTGTAGAACTGTCCCAATCCCGGCAAAACTGCAGAATATAAACCCGCCTTTGTAGGATTTAATTTCTTCACCATAACTTTAGCGGGCGCATTTGCTTTTTCTATACTTTCGACAATAGAAGTTTCAGGAATTTTATTCAGCATTGTGCTGTCACTCGCAACGGTTTCTACCTTCGTATCTCGGTTTATTACGGTGTCACGAGGAATTATCTGCGAATAAATAACCGCATAAGCACATAAGAAAAATGTGAATAGTGTTTTTTTCATTTATTTGATATGGGATAAAATATACTCCAACTCGTCTTCATTTTTGAAGTCGAGTACAATTTTACCTTTTTTCCCGCTTCCGGTGGTTCTGATTTCAACTTTTACATCCAGAATATCAGCAATTGTTTTCTGAGCTCTTTTATAATTATTCGAAAGTTCAGCTTTTGCTGATTTCGTGGCAGGTGATTTTGGATTTTTTAAGGCAGTTGCGGCCTGTTCCGCTTGGCGCACATTCAACTTATCTTTGATGATCAGATCAAATAAAATTTTCTGAAGTTCCTCATTATCCATACTGATGATGGCTCTGCCGTGTCCTGCCGAGATCTCACCGCTTCTGATCGCATTCTGAATATCCGGACTCAATCTTAATAATCTGATAGAATTGGTAATCGTACTTCGGTCTTTCCCTACTCTCTGGCTCAGATTTTCCTGAGTCATCCCGATTTCGTCTAGGAGTCTTTGATAGGTAAGCGCAATTTCTATAGAATCAAGATCTTCACGCTGGATGTTTTCCACAAGCGCCATTTCCAGTAATTCCTGATCATTAACCAGACGGATGTATGCCGGAATTGATGTAAGACCTGCGATTTTACTTGCTCTGAAACGTCTTTCCCCGGAAATGATCTCAAAGTTTTCGCCGTCTTTTCTAAGAGTAATCGGCTGGATTACACCAAGATTTTTAATAGACTGTGCAAGTTCATTTAATGCTTTTTCGTCAAAATAAGTTCTTGGCTGAGTAGGATTCGGGTATATATCTTCGATGGAAACTTCCACGATATTTCCCACAAATTTATCTGCACCTTCATCAGTCGCGGAGTTTACCATAGCTTTGGATTCTGCACTCAAAATCGCACCTAAACCACGTCCCATCGCTCTTTTTTTATCTTTCATACTATGTTTATAGCTTAATACCTATGGCTTTTAGCTTTTAATTCTTAACTAAATTCTCGTTTTTCAAAAGTACTTCTTCTGCCAGTTGAAGATATTGAATCGCTCCTTTACTTTCTGCATCATAGTTTAAGATACTCTCACCAAAACTTGGTGCTTCACTCAACCTTACGTTTCTGCTGATAATGGTTTCAAAAACCATTTCCGGGAAGTGAGCATTCACTTCTTCCACTACCTGATTTGAAAGTCTCAATCGGCTATCATACATAGTCAGCAAAAGACCTTCAATATCCAGATCTTTATTGTGGATTTTCTGAACGTTTTTAATGGTATTCAAGAGTTTTCCCAAACCTTCCAAAGCAAAATATTCGCATTGAATGGGGATGATTACGGAGTCTGCTGCTGTAAGAGCATTGATGGTAATCAAACCTAAACTTGGAGCACAGTCAATAATAATATAATCATAGTCATCTCTTACGCTTTGCAATGCTTTTTTCAGCATGTACTCACGATTGACCTTATCAACCAATTCAATCTCAGCAGCAACCAAATCAATGTGAGAGGGCACAATATCAAGATTAGGAGTTGTGGTTTTCTGAATACAATTTCTTGTTTCCACACTGTGTTCCAATAAATTGTACGTGGAATACTGAACCTCTTCAACCCCAAGACCCGATGTCGCATTAGCCTGCGGATCTGCGTCTATGATTAATATTTTTTTCTCTAATACCCCTAATGCCGCGGCTAAATTGACAGCAGTTGTAGTTTTCCCCACACCCCCTTTCTGATTAGCGATACCTATGATTTTTGCCATTGCTTGAACTTTAAGTTTCAAAAATACACATTTTTCTCTGCTTTCAAGGAATGGCTAAAACGAAAGTTGAGTTAAAATATTGTTAATAAGGATTTTAGACATTAAAAAAATTATCCACAAAATATAGTATTTTGTGGATAAGTGTCAAGAGTTGTTTTGAATATATTTAATTATCGAATCTCATTGAAATCGGGAATTTGAAATAACTTCTCACGGCATCACCATCTTTATTTTTACCAGGAATCCATTTACCTTTTACGGCTTTAATTGTTCTTAGTGCTTCTGCATTAAAGGTGGCGTCTTTTCCATTGGTCTTGATATCTGAAATTGTTCCATCTGTTTCTACAATAAAGGTAACAACAGTAGCTACACTAGTTTGATCTTCAAATGCTGAAGTATCAAATTTATTCATTACTTTATTTCTGAACGAGTCTATCCCACCCTCAAAACTAGCCTGTACGGCAGGAAACTTATCAATTGCTTTAGGATCTTTAATAACTACATTTACCGGAGGTTGTACTTGATTAATGGGACCGTTTCCAGGAATTGCAGTTGGCGGAACATATGTATTTTGCGCAGCCGGAGGTGCAATAAAATCGTTCTTTACACCAGCAATAGCATCTCTAGGGATATCTTTTACAATTTGACTTTCATCTGCATTTCTTCTCGGGGTGACTACCTCTGCATTATACTGCTTCACACTTGGAGGAGGGGTAGCTTTTACAGGCTCAATTTTCACTGGTGGCTTCACAATAGGATCATCCGGGATAAACATTGGTGGAGGAAGTACATATCCTCCGTCTGTCACTGGTTCATCGGTTTTAAAAGCCGAAATAATCATTGGTGTAATCGAAATTGCAGCCAATAAACTAACACCTATAAAAAGTGCTTTGGTTAAGATTCTGTCTGATTCATTTCTTAGTACATAGGCGCCGTACTGTTTGTTACGGCCTTCGAAAAGGACTTCATTGAATCGGAAATCCTGATTGGTTTGTAGGTGTTTCATCACGATAAAAATTAAATTTGTTAATAATATTGCAATTATTAGTTTTCTATACAGTTTCTATTAATCTTTGAAACAATATCAAAATATTTGCCAAAAAATTGCTAAAACTTAAACAAGATTAAAAAAGTCATGATAAAATGAAAAATTAACTATGCTGAAAATAAGATGTACGAAATTTGTTATAACTGGTTCAATCTGTAAACAAAAAAAATCCCGCTTTCACAGGATTTTGTAATTCATATTGGAAAAAAATTAGAACAATTCTTTTCTGATGATATTCTGACTTCTTTCCGGCCCTACAGAAACTAGGTAAACATTGATTCCTAAATACTTTTCGATAAACTCAATATATTTTTGAGCAGTATCCGGAAGCTCATCATAGCTTCTGACCTTCGTTAAATCTTCCTTCCAACCCGGTAAATCCTGATAGATCGGTTCGTAGTTATACAATTTTTCTGTTGATGAAGTGAAATAGTCGATGATTTTTCCGTCCTCAGTTTTATAATTGGTAACGATTTTTAAGTTCTCGATTCCTGTAAGAACGTCTAATTTAGTAATTACTAAGTTATTGATTCCGTTGATCATACAAGCGTGCTTTAAGGAAACCAAGTCTAACCAACCTGTTCTTCTAGGTCTTCCTGTAGTCGCTCCGAATTCACCACCGATTTGTCTGATGCTTTCACCCAATTCATTATCCAGTTCAGAAGGGAAAGGTCCGTTTCCTACTCTAGTACAATATGCTTTGGCAACACCAATTAAATTCTGAAGTGACGTTGGTGGAACACCCGCTCCAGTACAAACTCCTCCGGTTGACGGAGAAGATGATGTAACATAAGGATAGGTTCCGAAGTCGATATCCAACATCAATGCCTGAGCTCCTTCAAATAAAACATTTTTACCGTCTCTGATGGCTTCGTTCAGTTCTAATTCAGTGTCAACGATTCTTTCCTGAAGCTGTTTTCCGATCTCTAAATATTCGTTGTAAATCTCTTCAACATCCAACGTAGGCTTTCCGTAATATTTTTCAAAAAGAGAGTTTTTAACTTTTAAGTTTTTCTCAATTTTATCTCTTAAAATCTCAGGATTCAAAAGATCTACCATTCTGATCCCGATTCTTGCAATTTTATCTTCATAGCAAGGTCCGATTCCTTTTTTAGTTGTCCCAATTTGAGTTCCTCCCTGCTCTTCTTCACGGTAAGTATCCAAAAGAATGTGGTAAGGCATAATGACATGCGCTCTTCTGCTGATAAAGATGTGGTCTGTTCTTAAGCCTTTGCTCTCAATCTGACCAACCTCTTTAATGAAAGATTTAGGATTTACCACGACACCATTGGCAATGATACATTTCCCTTTACATTGCAAAACTCCTGAAGGAAGAAGGTGCAAAACAAATTTCTCTTCACCCACATACACCGTGTGACCAGCGTTGTCGCCCCCTTGGAAACGCACTACATAATCAGATTTTGCCGATAAAACATCCGTGATTTTTCCTTTACCTTCATCTCCGTACTGAAGACCTACAACTACGTAAGTTGACATATTTTACTTTTATTTTAGATTCGTACAAAATTACTTTTAAAAAATTGGGTGGGCAAATTTGAGGGGGAATTTATTTTTTGGGTGAAAAAATTAATTAAGTTGCAAAAATTTAGAAATTTAAATGCTTTATCTCCTCGAACTATAAACAAATTAGAAAAATTAGGAAGAAAGAAAAATGCTCCCATTAATGTAAAGAATGGAAAAATTCAATTCGAAAACGAATAGGATATTGATCATGTCATTAAACTATTATGTGATTATTTTAAAACGGGAGCTTACTCTGGGAAATCATATGGAAGCTACGCAGGAAAAGTTCAAACAGAAGAACAAAAATTGACTTTCTATACACAATTGGTTGTATAGAAAGTCATATTTATTATAACAAAACCTCACTCTTCACTCCAATCTCCTCCAAAAACACCCCGTCATGCGAAATCATCACCAAAGTTCCATGATAATCCTTAATAGAATTCGTCAGAATTTTCACATTTTGAAGGTCTAAATTATTTGTCGGTTCATCGAGAATAATCATATCAGGTGCTTTACTGCTGATGGAAAGTCCGCACAGAAGAAGCCGCAGACGTTCTCCACCACTCAGTACATCACACTTTTTGTCCCAGCTTTCCTTTCCGAATAAAAATCTTGACAGTAAAGTTTTCACTTCAGATTCCTGCATCGCATTGTCATTAAACTGTTGGGCAAAATCATAGACCGTCGCATTTCTGTCAATCAGAGAATACTCCTGATCAATATAAATCGTATTAAAATCTGCTTTCGAAATCTTCCCAACAGAAGGTTGCAAATCTCTTAACAAAAGCTTGATCAAAGTGGTTTTCCCGGAACCGTTCGAACCTTTGATCGAAATTCTGTCACCACTTCGGATTTCAAGATTGATATTTTCTTTCCAAAGATTTTCTTGATGATATTTAAAGTTAATTCTCTCCGCTGAAACCAAAATTTTCCCCGAATGCAAATTGGAATCATTAAAATTCACTTTCATCTGATCCGCATTTCTCACAGACGAACGCAAATCCCTCAAATCACCGGAAATATCATTAATTTTCTCAGCATGAATCCCTTTTAATTTGGAAGAATTTTTTTCGGCATTATTCCGCAATGTATTCATCATAATTCTCGCCACACCCGATTTTTCCTGTTTTTGTTTTCCTCTTGCATCGAGTTTTTGCTTTCGTTCCAAGGTTTCCCGTTCTTTTTCTTTTGCTTTTTTCAGCGCGCGTTCTTTCGAGTGAATATCGTTTTGCAGCGCTTCATTTTCGATTTCTTTTTGTTCGGCATAAAAATCAAAATTTCCGCCGTAGGTCGAAATTCCCTGATTGCTCAATTCGAAAATGGTATCAACCAAATTCAGCAATGCACGATCGTGACTTACAATCACAACCGTAGAATTTGTCTTTTCAATAAAATCATACAACAGATTTCTTCCTTCCAAATCGAGATGATTGGTCGGTTCATCCAGTAAAACAATTTCAGGTTGATTGATCTGAATTCCTGCTAAAAAAACCTTTGTTTTTTGTCCGCCACTCAGGCTTTCTAAGGTTTGATTTAAATTTAAATTCTCCAATTTCCAATGTTGTAGAGCCATTTGACAGCGCTCTTCGATATCCCAGTCGTCATTTAAAATTTCAAAATACATTTCGTCCACTTCCCCACTCGTGATTTTTTGAAGAGCTTCTAATTTTTTATTAATTTTTAAACATTGTGCAATTGTCAGGTCATTAAAATTTCCGAACATCTGCGGAACATAGAAAATATCGTCAAGAATATTAACGTTTCCTTCCAAGGGTTCAATTTCTTTCGCAATAATTTTCAGCAAGGTAGATTTTCCCATGCCGTTACTTCCGACCAAAGCCGATTTTGCTTGTGATGTTATCGTTAAGTTGATAGAATTAAACAGCAGATTCCCCGCTGGAAACCCAAAGGATATATTGTGTAGAAAAAGCATAATTTCTTTCTGTAATTAAAGTTAAAACTGCAACAACATTTTTCTGTTATTGTTTATTAAATCTGAAAGAAATTAAATTCTACATGAGGGTTGTTTGGGATTTTGTGAATTGCAAAGATAAGGAATTTAAATTTTCAAATCATTTTTTGTCATTTCAAAAGGATAATTTTATAATACCGATAGTCTCCATTATTTGTTTTCAGAAGTTATTTCCAGCTATCCACTTATACTCCTCGTTCCAGCTGCATGACCCAACCCCTACTGCGGGGTAACCGTTTCTATCTGGGTTAGGAAGATCATGCTGTTGAAACCACCCCGTCCCAATCTTCTCTGAAAAATTGATCCACCCCTCCACTGGAGGGGAATTTGAATTCGTAAATATTTTACTAATTATTGTTATAAAACAAGTTTCACAAACCTGACACACCTCACAAAAAACTTTCATCAAAATTCCGTAACTTTGCCGCCTACTAAAAATTTTATGGAAAGTATTCAAGTTTTCGACAAAACTTTTGTTCCTTATTTAGAGGAAGCCGAAATTCAGGAGATTGTAAAAGCAACTGCTTTGAAAATTTATGAAGATTATAAGGACGAAATTCCTGTTTTCATCGGTGTGCTGAATGGGGTGATCATGTTTTTTTCAGATCTTCTGAAGCATTATCCGGGAGAATGTGAAATTGCTTTTATCCAGATGAGCTCCTATTCCGGGACCGAATCTACAGGTATTGTTTACCAAAAAATGGAACTGACGAAAGATGTGAAAGACCGTCACATCATCCTGGTAGAAGACATCGTAGATACAGGAAATACAGTTGAAAGTTTATTTAAATATTTTAATGAAACACAACGTCCGAAATCTGTAAAAATTGCTTCGTTCTTATTAAAGCCTGAAGTGTATAAAAAAGATTTTAAATTAGATTACATCGGAAAAGAAATTCCCAACAAATTTGTTTTAGGGTACGGTCTTGATTATGATGAATTGGGTAGAAATCTTCCTAATTTATATCAATTGGCTGACGGAAAAATCAATCATTAACGGTTGCTTGCTAATGGCAAATAGCCTTTAGCTTACAATTAATAAGTAGAAAAAAAAGAAATTTAATAATAACTAAAATAATCTGATAGCAAAGATGCAGTTTGCCATAGCCAAAAGCTAATCGCTAATTGCCAAATGCTAAAAGCTCCTCAACGCTATGATAAACATTGTTCTGTTCGGCCCTCCAGGAAGTGGAAAAGGGACTCAAGCTCAAAATCTGATTGAGAAATTTAATTTAAAGCAAATCTCTACTGGTGATCTTTTCAGATTCAACATGAAGAATGATACCGAACTTGGGAAATTGGCAAAATCTTATATCGACAAAGGAGAATTGGTTCCTGATCAGGTAACGATCGATATGCTGATTGACGAATTAAGAAAGCCTACTGATGCTTCAGGATTCATTTTTGACGGTTACCCAAGAACGGCCGTACAGACGGAAGCTTTGGAAAAAATTGTAAAAGAAGAGCTGAACAATAATATCGATGTCTGTCTTTCATTGGTCGTTGAAGACAAAATTTTAGTAGAAAGATTGCTTAAAAGAGGTGAAACAAGCGGTAGAACCGATGACAGCAATGTAGAAATTATAGAAAATAGAATTAAAGAATACTACGCAAAAACAGCCGAAGTTGCCGAGCTTTACAAACAACAAGGAAAATATGTAGAGATCAACGGCGTTGGAGAAATCAACGAGATTTCTGAAGAGCTTTTTGCTGAAGTAGAAAAAATAAAATAGTTTAAAGTTGTGAGTGATGAGTTATAAGTTCATACGATTCATTCTCATAATTCATAGCTCATAACTCAAATTGTAAGAAATGTCAAATTTTGTAGATTACGTAAAAATTCATTGTAAAAGCGGTCATGGCGGTGCAGGTTCTGCCCATCTTCGTCGTGAAAAATATATTCCGAAAGGTGGTCCTGATGGCGGAGATGGTGGTCGTGGTGGTCACGTGATTATGAAAGGAAATTCACAGGAATGGACGTTGCTTCCTCTGCGTTACACCCGTCACGTAAAAGCTGAACGCGGACAAAATGGAGCAAAAAACCAGCTAACCGGTGCATACGGAGATGATGTTTACATCGAAGTTCCTATCGGTACAATTGCCAAAAATGAAGAAGGTGAAATTGTAGGCGAAATTTTGGAGCACGGTCAGGAAATCATCCTAATGGAAGGAGGTAAAGGTGGTAAAGGTAATGAGCATTTCAAATCATCAACCCACCAAACACCACGTTATGCGCAGCCGGGAATGGATGGGCAGGAAGGATACATTGTTTTCGAGCTCAAAATATTGGCCGACGTAGGTCTTGTAGGTTTCCCAAATGCCGGAAAATCTACTCTTTTAGCATCTGTTTCTGCGGCTAAACCAAAAATTGCCAACTATGCATTTACTACTTTAACTCCAAACCTTGGAATTGTAGATTACAGAAATTACAAATCTTTCGTCATGGCAGATATTCCCGGAATTATTGAAGGAGCAGCAGAGGGAAAAGGTTTAGGACACAGATTCTTACGACATATTGAAAGAAATTCAATCTTATTGTTTTTAATTCCTGCAGACTCTGAAAATCACTTTCAGGAATTTAAAATTCTGGAGAACGAATTAAAAGAATACAATCCGGAACTACTGGATAAAGATTTTCTTGTTTCTGTCTCAAAGGCAGATCTTCTGGATGATGAACTGAAAAAAGAAATTTCAGCAGAATTTCCGGAGAACAGAAAGCCCATATTCTTTTCTGGCGTGACCGGAGAAAACCTGATGGCACTGAAAGATGCCATCTGGAATAAATTACACGGATAAAAATATTTGTATTTAAAGTATAAAAGGATAAGCATTAATGTTTATCCTTTTTTTTGTTCATCATCAATACCCCTTTGGAACGTTTATTGAGAGACAGAGATTAAATTTTAAAACAATGAAATATCTATTAAGTCTCTTTGCCATTACAATTCTGTTCGCTTGCCAGTCACAAAAAGTTCAGTCAAAATATTCAACAATCGAATATGAAGCCGGCGCATGTTTCGGGTTTTGCCCAATTTATAAAATGACCATTCAGGCAGACCGAACTGCAGTCCTGGAAGCAGAACATTTTAATTTTTCTAAAGGAACAACTAAAGACGAATTTTCTAAACCAAGAGAAGGAACTTTCACCACCACAATCAAAGAAGCTGATTATAATAAACTTCTAACCTTATTAGATGATTTAGATGTTAAAAATCTGAACGACAAATACGGAAATAATAATGTAACGGATCTTCCTACCTCTTACCTGAGAATTAAATTCGCAGACGGAACATCAAAAAATACAGAAGACTATGGCAAAAGAGGCTCGGAAAAACTGATGAAAGTATATCAATTCTTTGAAGATCTGAAACAGAATCAGCAGTGGACAAAAGTGAAATAACAGCATTTAATTAATTTAGTCTATCTTTGCGGTATATTTCGCGGCATTCTCAGCCAGTAAAGTAATAATTTACTTATAATTCTGTTAAAATTTTTAGCAGATTTGCTAAAAATGATGAAGTATACTGCTTCACCCGCACTATTTTAATACACAATACAATTTTGTTATTTACAGACTTAAACATTATCAAGCCCATTTTAGATGCGCTTCACCAAGAAGGTTATGAAAAACCGACACCTATTCAGGAACAATCTATTCCTTCTATTTTAGAACACAGAGACTTATTGGGTACAGCCCAGACAGGAACAGGGAAAACTGCTGCTTTTGCGATTCCTATCCTGCAGAATCTTACGGAAAGAAAAGGACCTAAGAACAATCATATTAAAGCTTTAATTCTTACTCCAACAAGAGAATTAGCCATACAAATTGAAGAAAGCTTCAATGCATACGGTAAAAATTTACCTTTAAGAAAGCTGGTCGTTTTCGGAGGGGTAAAACAAGGAAGTCAGGAAAATGCCTTGAGAAGAGGTGTTGATATTCTGGTTGCCACGCCCGGAAGATTATTAGACTTTATTGCTCAGGGAATTATCAGTTTAAAACATCTTGAAATTTTCGTACTGGATGAAGCAGACAGAATGCTGGATATGGGTTTTGTACATGATGTCAAAAGAATTATAAAGCTTTTACCACCAAGAAGGCAAACTCTTTTCTTTTCTGCTACAATGCCAACAGAAATTCAGAAATTGGCAGATTCAATTTTGAATACACCGATTAAAGTTTCTGTAACTCCGATTTCTTCCACTGCGGAAACAATCAAACAGGCTGTATATTTTGTTGATAAAGAAAATAAACTCGATCTTCTAACGCATATTCTGCAGAATGATATATCAGATTCTGTTTTGGTTTTTTCAAGAACAAAACATGGGGCTGATAAAATTGCAAGAAAACTACAGTCGAGCAACATCTCCACAGAGGCGATTCACGGAAATAAATCTCAAAACGCAAGACAGAATGCCCTGAATAATTTTAAATCAGGCAGAACGCGTGTTTTGGTTGCCACAGACATTGCAGCGAGAGGAATTGATATTGACGAACTGAAATATGTTGTCAACTATGAACTTTCTGATGTAGCAGAAACCTACGTTCACAGAATCGGAAGAACTGGCCGTGCCGGAGCAGAAGGATCTTCAATTTCATTTGTGGACGGTTTAGATTTATTAAACCTAAAAGATACTGAAAAACTAATTGGAATGAAAATTCCTGTTGAGAAAAATCACCCGTTCCATACCGATAATCTGGTGGTCGAAAAAAGAGATTCTAACAACAAACCTTTTATCCCGAGACCAAGATCCGCCGCCGCAGGTCAACAGCAAAAATCAGATCATAGCAAGAAGCCAAAAAATAAGAGTAATTTTTCTAGAAAGAAATAAAAAAATAAAGCCTTCCAGATCGGAAGGCTTATTTTTTGGTTATTTTTTTTGTTATTTTTTAATGAATTTTTGAGTTGAATTTCCTTTGGAAGTTTTGATATTAATAATGTACACCCCTGATGGAAGACTTCGCACATCAACTTTTTTATCTAATGTAAAAGTGGCATTAAATTTTCTCCCTACCAAATCTGAAACCGAAATATTACTGATTTCAGCTGTTGTTACAATGGTTAGGAAATCCGTTGTGGGATTGGGATAGATTCGTAAATCAGAACTATTTACTGTTTCCTTATCTAAAGAAATTTTCAAGTGAATGTTTTTTCTAAAATTTTCGATTTTTACTTTATCTTTTTCATCAGATAGAGTTTTTGTTGAACTGCAATTTTCAATTTTAGCAAGGTAAGAATAATTCGAGCCTGTTGTAATAAAAGTTCCCGTATTCAAAAAGACACTTTTACCTGCCTTCATAGAAATATTTTTGTTAGCAACACTTACTTCATAAGCCCCGTTTGTTTCTATGTAATCTGAAGCTTGATAAGTATGATTTACATTTGTTTCGGGATTGCTTAGTACGTAACTATTAACACATTGATTTCCAGCAAATGTATATACAAAATTTGGCAACAGACTATACGTAACTTTACCTGATAAATAGATGTTATCTAAATCAACATAACTGGAATTATAAGAATTGGGATTCATAATTTTACTCAAATACCCATAATTTGTACTGAAGCTCATATAAATATCATTTAATGCATTTCTTTTAATATCTCCACACTCAAAATAAGGATTACTATTATTATAAATTTGTTGATAAATTGGAGATGTAACAGAATTTAGCATATCGACAGCATATATTTGTGAATCATTATTTCTTCCTAAATACAAAACTGAAGAATCTTTATTAAACTCACCTACAGTGGGAAAAACACTTGATATTTCTAATTCATAATCATTGGTTAATGTTCCAGTTGTATTATTAAATGATAAAACTTTTGAAACATTATTTCCATTATTCATATTAACTAATAAATAATTTGAAAAATTTGAAAAATTTAAAGGCGGAGAAGATCTCATTGTTGTGCCATAACCTACCGTATTAGAAGGAATATTAATATTTAGATAGCTTTGAACCGGATTAGAGCTTACCCCGTTGGCATCTACTAAATAACTATAAATTTGATTTGCATCATGAGTGACCACCCAAAAAGAATTACCATTATGATGTTTAATTATGCTAAAGGTAGCAGACAGGTTTGTTGACTGATAATTTGAATGAATTGGTATTTCTTTAAAATTAGATAAAACTGCTCCTAGTGGAAACCCATTTGTTCCTAAAGATCCCTGCGACATGTCAACAATCGAGTACATTAATATTTCAGGATCTGCAGTTGAGGTACTACCAATTGTTTTTGTGACAAAAATGTAATATTGATTGGCATTGCCAGGATTCTGAACGATAGTAATACTTGATTGTGCAATATAATAATTCATATTTCCATTTTGCATTGTATTATGCTCACGTGTCATTATGGTTTCTCCATTAGTGTAAAACAATAGATTACCATTTGAGTCACTTACTGATGCAGTTACTGGAGAAGATAATTGATTATCTACCAATGCAATAGGATTTCCTGCTGCAGGAAAATTCACTGCAGCGTATCCTCCAAAATACCAGTTATCATTTTCTCCTTGAGAAAATATAAACATCGGTATAAACATTAAAAAAGTTAATATTATTTTTTTCATAATCTTGATATTAACTTTTTTTACTTGATTTTCTTTTCTAAAGTCTCAATACGTTTTTGCTGTTCTATTACATGAAGTGTAAGTTCCTCTACCTTTTTAAGAAGTAAAATATTCATTTCTTTTAGTTCGATACCGTTTTTAATAGCTTCTTCTGTTGTAGGGACTTCCGGAAGATGCCCATTTTTATTGATAAATTGATCAAGCTCATGAAGTGGCATCAGTTTATAATCTTTTTGGAAAACATAATCTGCCCAGCCGTTATTTGCTGCTATATCCACTTTTACTTTTTCGGTTTTAATGCCGTCTTTTACAAAAAGCTTATATTTCTCTCCGTCTTGTGCAATTCCGTCGGCTGGTAGCTGATTGGCGAAGTCACCAATTCCTATAGTCCCATTGTTGCCTTTGATCCAGTTACCTATATTTAGTTCATTATTGGGATGAGAATTAAATGGCGTGATATTATTTCCTATAAAAATGTTATTATTGACATTGTTTAAAACATAGGTGGACAAATTATTATATCCTAATACAATATTATTTGAACCGGTCGATAAACTTCTAAGTGATCTTGCACCTATAATAGTATTATAATTACCATTATGAAAGTCTCTAACTGCATCTAATCCGAGTGAAGTATTGTACGTGCCGACAAAACCATCTCCTTGCATCGTACCGACACCAATAGCCGTATTACCTTCTCCCGATTGTAAATTATGCAATGCATTTACACCTATTGCAACATTCCAATTCCCTGTAGTGCTTTGTTGCATCGCATTGACTCCAAGTGAGGTGTTACCAAACCCAGTGGAATTAGATGCTAGAGAATTAAAACCTAATACCGTATTAGAAGATCCCGTAGAATTTGCGCTCATTGCACCCAAACCAACAGCAGTATTCGCAAAATTTACTCCTCCTGCATTATTAGAGGGTATCTCATTACCACCTCCGACATATAAGTTATTCGTATATGTTATTCCATTGTTGTTATAAAAAACAAGTCTTCCATTTGCTGAAAGTCTTACTTGTTCTGAATTGTTAACTTTAAATACAATAGGTTGATTGTCTGTTGTGCCAAGGAAATTGGTTCCTGCAGTTGTCCCTCCATTTCCGGAAAGATTCCAAGTTTGTGAAAATGCATGCATACTGAATAGTAGCACAATTGAAAATGCGATTTTTTTCATGGTAAAGTTTTATGATGTTAGATTGTAAATATATAATAAAATTATATAATCATTATGAATAGTAAATTAATTATTTTATTTCGAAATTCATATTAGATATAGTCTGTAAAATATAGAACCCTAACAACGGCATCAAATAATTTGCGCCTTCCCAAACTGAAAATTGAAAATCAATTCTTATTAAATCAATATAAGCAATTGGGAAAAAGAACATACCTAATATTATAAAAACCCTTTTCTCAAATAATATCAGTTGGTAACTTTTCAATCTTGTAAAAAAGAAGAATCCTAAGCATCCTAACAATAATAAAAAAATAAAAACTTCTTTTCCTAAAATACCTAAGCCTTTATTAAAAAGATGCAAAGGCTGAAACCGTGTATTGATTGAATAGAAATAAATATTAAAAAAAAGGTTGACAGACAAAGATACTATCAGCAGAATTACTCCTTTTTTTCTATTGAGATTCATTACGAGGAATGAAAATAAGAATGGAAGAAAAATAAACACAATTCTGGATGTAGATAATATACCGAGTAAAAATCCTAATACAATAAACTGCCAAAGAGAACTTTTATCGTGTGATTTATAAAATATAACAATAGAAATGATGAGAAATGATAATGAAAAAGGTAAAATATCATGACCATTGAAAAGTAGTTCCCAGAAAACAAGCGTTATTCCTGTAAATAAAGCAAACATATTTAGTTCTTTATCGTTGAAAACATATTTTCGTAAAACTAAAAACAGAATGAGTAAATAAAAAGGACTAAAGAAGACATATAAATCTAAAAGAACAAAACCTGAGTTGATAAGCACCCAGCCAGGTCCGGGACTTATAGGTGTATTTTCATCAATATAAACATCGTAAAGTTTCCCAGTTGTTTTCAGAGTTTGTGCAGCAAGAATTATAGCATCATCTCCTGTAGAACCCTTACCAGAATTTTTACGATCATCTACTTTGGGATAAATGATGCAATTTAAAACAGTACTAACGACTATAAATAAGATCCACCATTTATATCGAAAAATTTTTAAATTCGAAATCTTAGTTCGGAATATATAAATAATATTTGCAACTATAAAATAAATAACAAAAATTGGAATTGAAAGTATTTTATCAAAAAAACGAATTGATGGCAACACAATCAAAAAATTAAAAAGAAAAAAATCTAAACAATTTTCTCTAAAAAATTTAGGAAATTTTGCTCTCATATTTTATACATTAAACATTTTTTTTGCATTCTCACTCGTAATCCGATCAATCTCAGCAAAATCTTTATTATAAATGTTTACAAGTTTACCCGCAACTAAATCAAGGTAAGAACTTTCGTTTCTTTTTCCTCTGAACGGAACGGGAGCCAGGTATGGAGAATCTGTTTCCAGAACAATTTTATCTAACGGAATTTCATTTAAAAACTGATCGATCTTACCGTTTTTGAAGGTGACTACTCCACCGATTCCCAAAATGAAATTTAAATCGATGGCGTGTTTTGCCTGTTCAAGATTTCCCGAAAAACAGTGGAAAATCCCTCTCAATTTAGGGTGTTTTTTTCTTTCTAACACCTCAAAAGTTTCATCAAAACTTTCTCTGGTATGAATCACAATCGGCAGATCTTTTTCGATCGCCCAATCAATCTGCTGCTCAAAAGCTTTTACCTGAATATCAAGAGTTGATTGATCCCAATACAGATCAATCCCGATTTCTCCGATGGCAGGGAAATGTCTTTGGTCTAAATAATTTTTTACAATTTTCAGTTCATTTTCCCACGATTCCGGTTTTACATAACACGGGTGCAGCCCCATCATTGAAAAAATCTGGCTCGGATAATCATTTTCCAGTTGGAGCATTTTTTCGTGCGATTCTGAATCTATAGCGGGAAGATAAAATTCTGTAATTCCTTTATTCAAAGCTCTTTGAATCATTTCTTTTCGGTCTGTATCAAACTCTTCAGAATATAAATGGGTATGGGTGTCTATCATGAATAGCGAGTAATTTAAATATTAAAAAAGCTGATGGTCCTAAATTCCTTTTCTACTAATATTAAAATATTTTATGCTTGGCTTTTTTCTGCTGAATTTCAATTCTTTGATTCAGTTTTTCTCTGAATTCTATATATTTCGGATCTTTTTCGTCTTCTGAACGATGTTCAAGAGCTTTATTGATTTTAAAATTTTCTTTAATAAAATCTTTAGTTTCATCTGAAAAATAAGCATTGCCAAATTTCTCAAAAATATAATTGACAGCCTGAGAATTCGGGTGAATCATATCTTCTTTGTAGAAACGGTAATCACGCAGATCATCCATCAAAATTTCATAAACCGGAAGATAGTGGCAGTTTTCTATTTTTGAAATGACTTCATGAATTGCAGTGATCAATTTTGATTTGCTCAGCTGATTCTCAATCATTCCGTCTTTGGTGTGGCGCACCGGCGAAACTGTAAATAAAATCTGAAGATCATCTCTGCAAATGTCTTTTAAATTCAAAATCGTATCGTAAATAGAATCTGTAAGTGCCTGATGCGTTAAGAATCTCTTGTCGAAAAACTTTTGTGGAATTTTATGACAATTGGCGACTAATGTTTCCTTTGGCTTAAATTGATAAATAAATGAAGTTCCATACGTAATAATTACCCAATTTGAATCCTGCAGAAACTGATTTCCTTCAACAATTTTCAGATTTATTTTTTCTAAAGTCTGATGAATAAAACGGGTATCAAAACCTGAATGATGATCTAACGAAATAAATTTATCATCAAAAGTTATCAGCTCTTCTTCGCGATAAAACGCAGAGTCGTGAAGTTTTTTAATGGAATTACTAATCGAAAAAGGATTAAACAAAGTACCGAAAGGATTATTCACCGTCTGCAGCTGGCCTTGCTTAAATAAATCAGACATTTCAGAAGCAAAACACGACCCTATTGAAAATATTTTATCCTCAATTTCAATCTTTTGATCAGATTCTGCGATGTTTACTTCTGTCCGGAATTTCATTTATTTAATTTGAAATAAATCAAATTGGCTCATTATCTCATTAAGATTCTCTTCTTAAAAGGTAATTTGCCAATTCAGCAAACGGTTTTTTCTTCTCTTCCGGAATTTCTATTTTCGCAAGATAACTTTGGCCGATTTCGTTGTGCTTTTCGATCAGACGTAATGCTTTTTCGTCCACTTTTGTTCTTCTGAAAATCTTTTCAACACCGTAGACTTTATCGATGTTATCGGTCTTTTTAGAATACCAGTAATCCAGTTCTTTTTTCTCTTCTTCCGTTCCGTGCTCTTTGGCTAAAAGATAAAGAACCGTCTTTTTGTTTTCATAAATATCACCGGCATGTTTTTTACCAAACTGCGCCTGATCTCCGAATACATCCAGATAATCATCCATAATCTGGAAGGCAATTCCGATGTGTTTTCCAAAGTTGAAAATGGCTTTTGCGTCTTTAAATTGAGCTTTGGCAATCAATGCTCCGATCTCAAATGAAGATGCGCTTAAAACTCCGGTTTTATAGGTAATCATTCTGATATAATCATCAAAGGTTACGTTTTCCTGAGTTTCAAAATTGATGTCATATTGCTGGCCTTCACATAAAAGCAAACCAGTATGGGTGAAAATTCTGATACACGCTTTAAAAATCTCAGGTTCAAGATCTTCAAAAAACTTATAAGCTTTCAGCATCAATCCGTCTCCTGAAAGAATTCCAACGTTGATCCCATGCAAAGTATGAATCGTAGGCTTGTTTCTTCTTAAAGGTGCCTCATCCATAATATCATCATGAATCAGCGTAAAATTATGGAAAAACTCGATCGCCAAAGCGGGCTTTATCGCCTGTTTCATATCACCGCCAAACAAATCACAAGCCATCAAAACCATGATCGGACGAAGGCGCTTGCCACCGTGCGAGATGATGTAATTCATTGGTTCGTACAATTCGGCAGGCTTATCTTTGAACGTATATTTGGTAATGGCATCAGCAACAATCTGTTGGTAGGTGTCTAAGAATTCCATAAAAAATTTTAATTTGAACAAAAATACGATTTTCTGAGGGGTTGTAAAACAAAAAACTTTGCCCAATTGGACAAAGTTTAGTGATATGATTTATTTCTTTAATTAAGTTAAAAACGTCACCGCAAGATAAGTAAGCGCAGCAACAATTGCTGAAATAGGAATCGTCAAAACCCAAGCCCAAAGTAAGCTTACTGTAATTCCCCAACGTACTGCAGAAACTCTTTTCGTCAATCCAACACCAATAATCGAACCGGTAATGGTATGTGTTGTAGAAACCGGAATACCAAAGTGATCGGTAATAAATAATGTGATTGCACCCGCTGTTTCAGCACTTACGCCTTCCAACGGAGTTACTTTTGTAATTTTAGTTCCCATCGTTTTGATGATCTTCCAGCCACCACTCATGGTACCTAAAGCGATTGCAATGAAAGAAACCAATGGAACCCACATATAATGCTCTGCAAAATAGTTAAAACGTTCGGCAGTTTCAATATTTAGATAAACAGGATCCTGAAGCATATTGACATGATAATAGATCAACGCCGCTCCAATAATCCCCATAACTTTTTGGGCATCATTAAGACCGTGTCCTAAGCTGAATAAAGCCGAAGAGACAAGCTGTAATTTTTTGAACGATTTATCAGCCTTATGAGGATTTGAATTCTTATAAAGATGTACGATGATTAAAGTTATGATAATTGAAATGACCATTCCGATCACCGGTGCAAGGAAAATAAACAGGAAAATAGGAATTACCTTGCTGAATTTCACGACATCCTGACTGGCAACCTTGATGAATGTATGCTTTATCGTCTCAAACATGCCTAAATTCGGAGCTGCAGCCACTACTTCACGGTAATCCATTAAAAAAGCATGCATCAATGCTGCTCCTAAAAAGCCACCGATAAGAGTGTGAGACGATGATGAAGGAATTCCAAACCACCATGTCAAAAGGTTCCATGCGATTGCCGCAATAAGACCTGAAAAAATAACTTCTAAAGTAATAAAATTCTCATTGACAGTTTTTGCAATTGTGTTACCGATTTTAAATTCGCCAATAATATAAGCTGCAATAAAGAAAGCTGCAAAATTCCAGACAGCAGCCCAAAGAACAGCCTGCAGAGGAGTTAAAACTTTTGTGGAAACAATTGTCGCAATAGAGTTGGCTGCATCATGAAAACCATTGATATAATCGAAGATTAAAGCCAGAGCAATAATAACCGTAAGTAAAATAGGAAAATCCATTTTTTGTTATGTATTGTTTTTAAGCGTATTTGATCATGATGTTTTCAATCGTATTGGCAACATCTTCTGCTTTATCGGTAACGATCTCAAGATAATTAAGAACAGATGAAATTTTGATGATATTGATGGCATCATTGGTTTCAAAAAGCTCTACCATCGAGTTCGAAAGAAGATCATCAGCAATATTCTCGATAGAATTTACTTTGATACAGGCTTCTTTCACCTGCTCCATATTTTTAAAACCTTTCAGGTTTTTCATCGCATTCTGAATCTCCAGGCAAGCCTTGTGAATTAATAGAGAGAAGTCTGCATAAGCCTTCATCATCGGAGATTTGTACAAGAAAATATATTTTGTAGAAGCGTAGATGTAATCTGCAATATCATCTAAACCTGTTGCCAACGTGTGAATATCTTCACGGTCGAACGGTGTGATGAAGTTTTTCCCCAATTCAATAAAGATCTCATGTGTAAGCTCATCATTTTTGTGCTCATAGTCGCTCATGAGTTTCAACATTGCATCGTCGTTAAGATCAAAATCTTTCACTCCGTTGTTAAAATCATTAGACATTGCAACTAAATTCTCTGTTACTTTTTCGAAAAGCACAAAGAAAATTTTATCTTTTGGCTGAAATGCGTGGAAAATATTACCAATTGCCATTTGTAAATTGTATTTAATTTATTCGAGTGCAAATTTCCTAAAAAAGCATCTTAACAAAAAGTATCCGGCATTAATTTTTGTTAATATTGAATTAATATTTGTTCATATCAAAATCATGCAAAAATATGTACTTTATATTTATTTAAAAATCAATAACTTAAACTAAAATTATACACTTTCTATTCAATAAGAACCAAAATTTTTCTTTATAAAAATTAATGTTTAAAAAAAGCCGGCAAAATTGCCGGCTCAAATATATTTTAAGTCTAAGATCAGTTCGCCTCTTCAGCTCTCATATCTTTTCCTTTAAATTTCATAGATTGAAGATTTCCTATAAGCTCGTTGCTAAAAGATTTTTCAACTTCAAAGAATGAGAATTTCTCAAGAATTTCGATGTTTCCGATCTCAGCTCTTTTGCTTCCTTTACTAGAAGTAGCCTTGTTAATGATTTCCAATACATCTAGCTTTTTCAACTGGTCTTTTTTACCAAGATTGAAGAAAAATCTAGTCATATTTTCGTCTCTCTGTCTTGGCTTACCACCACGATCTCCTCTTCTTTCACCTCTGTCGCTGCGTTCGTTACGATCTCCTCTGTCACGGTCTCTTCCTCTGTCGCGATCTCTTCCGCCTCTGCTGTCTCTGTCTCTTCCACCTCGGTCATCATCTCTGTTGCTAAATTTCTGATCCATAAGATCTTGCTTATCTTTGTAGTACAACGCAAGGTCTTTCAACTGGAACTGCAACAACTGTACAACCAATTCTTCTTTAGTGAAATTACTTAAATCCGGAACAAGACTTTGATCAAATTCAAAGATATTCTCATGCTCTGTCATCAGTTTTTCAAAAACTCCGGTTACCTGAGCCGAAATTACTTCGTCACCTGTAGGAATTTTCTTCTCAATGATATCAATTTTCGTAGTAGATTTGATCTGCTTCAGCTTTCTGCTTTCTTCAGGCTTTATCAATGACATTGAGATACCGTCTTTTCCTGCTCTACCTGTTCTTCCGCTTCTGTGTACAAAAACTTCAGGATCATCCGGTAAAGAGAAATGGATAACGTGCGTTAAAGAATCTACATCCAGACCTCTTGCAGCAACGTCAGTTGCAACCAAAATGTCAATGTTTTTCAGTCTGAATTTCTTCATTACCGTATCTCTCTGCGCTTGAGAAAGATCACCATGAAGAGCATCTGCCGCATATCCGTTTTGCATTAAAAAGTCTGCAACTTCCTGAGTTTCCATTCTTGTTCTACAGAAAATAATAGAATATTGATTCGGGTTTGCATCAATTAGTCTTTTCAGAGCTTCTTTTTTGTTACGGTAACCTACAACATAGAATTCATGTTTAATGTTCTTTTTAACTTCGTTAATAGAACCCACAGAAATACGGTGAGGTTTTGTAAGGTAACTTTTAGAAATTCTTTCAACCTCTTTGCTCATCGTTGCCGAGAACAAGAAAGTCTGTTTTGTTTCAGGAGTTTCTCTTAAAATTGTTTCCAATTCGTCTTTGAAACCCATAGAAAGCATCTCATCTGCTTCATCTAAAACCAACCAGTGGATTTCTGAGAAGTCAAGAGCTTTTCTGTTGATCAGGTCGATCACCCTTCCCGGAGTACCCACAATCACCTGTGGCTTGTCTCTCAAAGAACGCATTTGATCTGTAATACTGCTACCACCGTAAACTGCTGTAGTTTTGATGTTTTGCATGTACTTAGAATAGTTGTTAATGTCTTTTGAAATCTGTAGACATAGTTCTCGCGTCGGGCAAAGCACCAAAAATTGGATTTTGCGACTCGTATCGTCAATCATATCCAAAATCGGAAGCGAAAACGCTGCTGTTTTGCCTGTCCCTGTCTGCGCAAGTGCGATTAGATCGCGAATATCTGATTGAATAAAAGGGATAGTCTGTTTTTGGATTTCTGTCGGGCTTTCGTAACCCAGTTCGCCAATGGCCTTAAGGATATCAGGACTTAAATTGGTCTCCGTAAATAAATTCATTAATTAATATAAAATTTTTGCAAAGATACAACTAATTATTGAATCACCCTTTATATAATATTAACGAATTGATAATTTTATTTTAGAAAAACCTAAGTATTTTTAAATTAATGCAAAAAAAGAATAAAAAATTTATTTTAAATTTAAAAATCCCTCAAATCAATTTTTTTTTATCAATTTAATTGAAATCTATATTAATGTTTATAAATCTTCGAATAAGACAAAAATATTTGACTTCTGATCAGATTTATTTACATTTGATTAAAATAGAATAATGACAGCTACTCTTTCTAAAAAAATATTTGATTATCTCACTAAACTTAGCGAAAACAACAATCGGGAATGGTTTACCGACAATAAGAATCTCTTCACAGAGGCACAGGAAGAATTTGAAATTTTTGTCGAGCAGCTTATTCAGGAAGTAGGGAAATCTGATGAAAAAGTAGCCAACTGAATGCAAAAAAATCTTTACTTAGAATTTATAGGGACATCCGTTTTTCTAAAGACAAAACGCCATATAAAACCTATTTTGGTGCTTCTCTAGGGATGGGAAAGAGCAATGAAAAATCCGGTCATTATCTTCATATTGAGCCCGGAAAATCTTTCATCGCGAGCGGAATTTATTTACCTGAAGCTCCTGTTTTGAAGGTAATCAGAAAAGAAATATCGGTTTTTAAAGATGACTTTCTAAAAGTAGTAGACCACAAAGATTTCAAAAAATATTATGGCGAACTGGATCGTGAAAATGAGCTAAAAAAGATTCCGCAAGGCTTTGAAAAAGAAGATCCTATGGCAGAATATCTGAAACTTAAAAGCTTTATCGGAGTACACAGTCTTACTAACAAAGAGGTAACAGATAAAAATGCAATAGAAAACCTGACAGCTATCATGAAATCAGCAAAACCTCTGAATGATTTTTTAAATGCACCGTTTTCAAATGCTTCAGAATAATTCACATCTACCAATATTATAATCGATTAGCAACAACAACTTACATTTAATCTGATTTAATATCATTTTCATTATCTTTGTCGGTCGTCATAAAAAAGTAAAAAATGTCTTTATATCAGCAGCTCGCAGAAAAATTACAGTACATCAGTCCTGGTTTTTATAAACAGAGATATTTTAAAAATTTACATCAGTTAACCAAAGAAAATTTTTCAGGTAGAAATGTAGAGCCAGAGCTGGTTTGGATCAAAGAATATTTACAAAATGACGCTGTTATTTTTGACATCGGTGCCAATGTCGGAACTTTTCTTTATCAGTTTGAAAATAAGCTGAAACATCAAAACATATACGCTTTCGAGCCTAATAAAAAACTTTATATTCGACTTAAAAGACTTTTTCCGTCGATGAATATTTCATCCGTTGCACTTTCCGACGAAAACACAACAGCGGAATTTAAAGTTCCCATCATTAAAGGAAAAATGATCGCTTCAAGAGGAACGCTCAATACTTCTTACAAAGAAAAAGACGAGGAAAATTCTTACACTGAAACTGTAGAAGTTGTAAAACTTGATGACTGGACGAAATCTAAAAATATCTCAAAAATAGATTTCATCAAAATAGACGTTGAAGGAAATGAAATGAAAACTCTTTTTGGCGGAAAAAACACCATTCAGAAATTCAAACCAACGTTAATGGTTGAAATGGAACAGAGACACCACGAAACACCTATCTGGGAAGAAATTTCGGAAGTAGAAAGCTGGGGTTTTGACGCCAACTATCTCAACAGAAAAACCTTTACCCTCGAAAAATTAACCGAAGAAACTCTACTGAAAAACATCAGCGACGAAAAAAACAAAACCGACTACATCAACAACATTATTTTTATTCCAAAAAACTAAAATCTCATGAGTGTAGTTGCAAGGCAGGGTTTTAAGTATTCTATCATTGGATATTTTGGTTTTTTAATAGGAACGATTTCGGCCATCTTTATTTTTCCTAATGATTTTGAATTTTACGGGAAGCTGAGATATATTTTGCCTACTGCAGAAATGCTGGTTCCGTTCGTAGTGCTGGGAATTTCGTATTCAAATGTAAAATTTTTTCATAAGGTAGAAAAAGACGGCAAGAAGCAAAATATGCTTTCCCTTTCATTGGTTGCAATTCTTTTCAATTTTTGTATTTTTTCACTGGTATTTTTTATTCTCCCCTATATTTTTCCGAATTTTAAAAATACAGAAGCCTGGAAAATCAAAGAAGTTATCCTTCCGATGATTCTGCTTCTTTCATTTTGTACGGTTTTTAATAAATATATTTCCAACTACAAGCGAATTGTAGTTTCTAATATTTTTGATAATTTATTTCCGAAAATAGCCAATCTGGGTGCTTTTTGCATGGTTTTCTATTTTTCTTTATCACAGCAGATTGCATATGCTTTCTTTTTCGGAATGTTTGCATTAATGCTTTCAGGGTACATTTATTATACCAACAGACTTGAAAAAATAAAGCTTGATGTAAGCACAGAATATTTTAAAAAAGATCAATTCTGGAAAGAATTTTCCAATTACAGTTTCTTTGGTTTTCTGGGCACTTTCGGCAATTATTTAGCCATCAACAGCTTTATGATCGGTGAATTTTTGGGAATGGAAGAAAACGGGATCTACTCTGTTTTGTATGCTCTGATTTCATTAATATCTATTCCCCAACTTGGATTATTTAATATTTCAGCACCGATTATCAGTAAGAATCTTGCGGACGGCGATATGGAAGAGCTCGACAGGTTTCATAAGAAAACATCGCTTTCGCTTTATTTTCTAGGAGCAGTTCTGTTTTCGTGCATTATGGTGGGATTTCCTTTTCTGACGCACTTTATGCCTAAAAATGGTCTACAGCTGCAAGAATACACTCCGGTTATCTGGATTTGGGGTTCTGCGGTTTTGCTGGATTTGGCGACGGGTTTTAACGGCAATATTATTTCACTTTCAAAATATTACCGATTCAACATTCTGGTTATGCTTTTATTAGCGGGATTAACTATCAGCTTAAATCTGTATTTCATTAACCACACCGATCTCAAACTAATGGGAATCGCTTTGTCGACTGCAATTTCACTCACAATATACAACCTCATTAAGATCGTCTTCAATTATGTAATGTTTAAAGTTTCACCTTTAAGTATTGAGATGATCTTCGTTTCGATTATCTGCACATTGGCAATTACAGTTGCGATTGTTTTACCGAATTTTGAAAATCAATTGATCAATCTAGTTTACAAACCCGCTGTGGTATTGATATTGATTTTTATCGGGAATTATTTTACTAAAATTTTTCCTGTAGAGCAATACCTGAATATGAAATTTATTAAAAGTGTTTTGAAATTTAAGTAGAAATCAATTCATTCAAAAGGTTTTCAAGGTCTTTCTGAATTTTTTCACGGCTGAAATTTTTCTGGAAATCAAAAACCATATTTTTCAAATTTTGAAACTGTTCGATCAAATTTTCTTCTTCAGGAATGATAAAATCTAGTCCTGACGAATAATTTGAAGGAAAAACTGCAGGCTTTCCATATTTAATTGCGTCGCCTAAATTTCCGGTCATTTTTGTTTTTCCATAGATTTCTTTTTGGCTAAAAAACTCTGCTTCTTCCTGAATGGGACACCAGAGTACATCTGCCTTCTTCATCCAGCCATCGAAAACGTCGGAAGAAACTCTTTTTGAGAAATATTGTAAAGTGATATTTCCGGGAATAATTCTAGATAGGTTTTTTAAATTTTTTAATTCCTCACCTTTTGCTTTTCCTAAAAAAACGAAGATGATATTATTTTTAATATCTAAATTTCTAATTGTTTTAAAAATACGATGATAATCTCTTCTTTTCTGTGAAACCCCGCCGGGAACAACAATTATCAAGATTTCACTTTCAGTTTTATTAAAACTCTTAGTGTAGAAAATAGGTAAAAGCCTGTACTTTTCAGAACACAATTCGTGGTCGAGAACCAAATGATTTTTCGCTTTTGCGTAAGTTTCTTTGGTGTAAAATAATCCTTCTTTAGACCACAATTTCAGGCGGTAAATAAAATCTGCCTTAAAAGTATTTTTAATTAAACTAAATTTTGAAATTTTTGAAAAATTAATATTATGTATTATAACTGCTGCATTATATTTTTGAAAGATCTCAAAAAAAATATTGAAATAACGATGTACAGTTCCGATAATAATCAAGTCATATTTTCTGTCAGACAGCTGATCCAAAATCATTGAAGAATCTGTTATATAGACTGATTCACCATTTTCCCTTAATTGGTTTTTTATCTTTTCTGAAAAGTAATAATCTACAGAGATTTCACCAGAATCATGCATTAAATCCATAAAATCCTGCGCAATTTCAGCGTGGGTGTCAATTTCTATGTAGGCTATTTTTTTCAATGAATTATTTTGTAAGTTTTGGCTGAAGCCGATAGCATAATATGTATGTAAACAGTCTTAAGCCCGTTCTTATTAGTGAAATCAAGTTTTTTTTGGAGTTATCAAACCTAAAAGGTTTTCTTAAAGCTGTTAGGTTTCGCAATATAAAATGTTCAACTTTACATCCTAAACCATTTATTTTTAAATAGATCCCAGCGTTGTTTATTGATTACTTTTTGTTCATCTTTAGAAATTTTCAGCTCCAGATTTTGAGATTTGCATTTTTCGTATGAACGGATAATCTGAAAAAGAAAAGCCGGTGACTTTATTTTCATAGCTTCTTTTGCCGCTGCGGCATACGTTAGAAATCGGTTTAAGCCAAAAAAATAAAAATATCTGCCATAATAATCTGCAGGCTTTATCGTATAATCTGCACCCTTAATTTTAATTAATTTTACCTGAAGCTCCGGTAAGACAACTTCCTTCCAACCCAAATTTTTAAGCAAAACAGAATCAATATTGTCCCAGCCTAAGGTTTCTCTTAAACCGCCGATCGCTTGAAAACATTCTTTTCTGTACGCTTTCATCGGACCACGTACGTGATGCTTGTTTGAATTTCCTTCGTACACCCATTCTCCATTTTTTTCAACAAATAATAAGCCTCCGACTAACCCGTATTCAGGATTGTCAGTAAAGGCTTTATCAATTTCAAAAAGATAATTGTCATTTAAAATAATATCGGCATCAAACTTACAAATGATGTCAAATTCATTAATATTTTGAGTTTGAAGGCCACTTTTGAAAGCATTTACTACTTTTGAACCCGGCTGATGGGCAGATTTTTCTAACTCAATTGTTTCAAAACGCAAATCTGCAACCGTATATTTCTGAATAACGTCTGATGTTTTATCCGTTGAACCGTCATTGACAATGACCACTTTAAAATCTTTACAACTTTGCTTCTGTAAAGAATCTAAGGTAAACGAAAGATTATCTTCTTCGTTATGCGCGGGAATGATGATTAAAAATTTCACGATTCGTTATACATGATGGATAGCTAAAAAGTAATTACTAATTCACTGATAAAATTACATGTGGTGCGGTTTCAGCATATTTCGGGGATCAAGAATCTCATCTAAACTTTCCTGAGAAAGCAGATTTTTCTCTAATACCAGATTGTAAACACTTTTCCCTGTTTCTAATGCTTCTTTTGCAATCTCTGTCGATTGTTTGTAGCCGATGTAAGGGTTAAGTGCAGTAACGATTCCTATACTGTGCTTCACCATATTGAGACAAACTTCTCTGTTGGCGGTAATTCCTACAACGCATTTTTCACGAAGGGTGTCGAGTGCATTGCAAAGGAACTGAATGTTTTCCATTATTGCATGAGAAAGAACGGGCTCCATGACATTCAGCTGCAATTGTCCTGCTTCTGCAGCAAAAGTTACCGTTAAATCATTTCCTATTATCTTAAAACAAACCTGATTCACCACCTCCGGAATAACAGGATTTACTTTTCCGGGCATGATAGATGATCCGGGCTGCATCGGAGGTAAATTTATTTCAGACAAACCCGCTCTCGGTCCTGAAGACAATAATCTCAAATCATTACAGATTTTTGAAAGTTTTAAAGCCAGACGTTTCATTGCCGAAGAATAGATCACATAAGATCCCGTATCAGGAGTTGCCTCAACCAAATTGGGTGCAGATAAAATAGGATATCCTGTGATTTCTGCCAAATTTTTAGCACAAAGTACCGAATACCCTATTGGAGCATTGATACCTGTACCAATCGCGGTTGCGCCCATATTGACTTCAACAAATAAATTGGCGTTGTTATTTAATTTAGAAATATCTTCTTCCAGCGTTGCTGCAAAAGCTTCAAACTCTTGCCCCATCGTCATTGGAACGGCATCTTGAAGCTGGGTACGTCCCATTTTGATCACATCCTGAAACTCAACACCTTTCTCACGGAAAGCTTCAACAATGTTTTTGAGTTTTTCAACTAAACGTTCATTCATCTGCAGTAATCCCATCTTGATCGCTGTAGGATAAGCATCATTAGTCGATTGCGAAAGATTGATATGATCGTTGGGAGAACAGAATTGATACTCACCTTTATTTTTTCCTAATTTTTCTAAAACGATGTTTGCAATGACCTCATTGGCATTCATATTTATAGAGGTTCCTGCCCCACCCTGAATCATATCGACAGGAAATTCAGTATGAAACAAACCGGTAATTAATTCATCACAGGTTTCAGCGATTTTAGCATAGAGATCCTGATCAAGCAATCCTAATTCGTAATTGGTTTTTGCTGCTGCTTTTTTAACGAAAGCTAAGCCTCTGATAAATTCAGGATAGGAGGAAAGAAGCTGACCTGAAATTTTAAAATTGTCAATTGCCCGTTGAGTCTGAACTCCATAATACGCATTGATCGGAACGTTTAATACGCCCAATAGATCGCTTTCCTGTCTGAAATTTTCCATTAAAGTAGTGTAACAGTTATAATTGAATGATAAACAATATATATTGAGATGTTCTGTTTATTTTGTTGGATATTTTTGATTTAAGGCTTGTAAAACTGCCCAGGTTTCGGCATCTAAAACTCCGTTGTAATTCTGTGGTCTGAAATGGTATTGTAACGCTTCGATTGTTTTTTTCGTAGCATCATCCCATTTTCCGTTTGGTAAAACATCGTAACCAAATTTCTGCAAAGCAGTCTGCACCACAAAAATAAACGAGGGCTCATTGTATCTCGTGTCAACATCTGTTTGTGCCGAGGTCATAAAATTCTGTTTTGCCATCTCATCATACCACATTCCGATCTGATATTCATCGTACAGTTTTTTCCAAGGGAAGAGCGGTCCAGGATCTTGTTTTCGGGTCGGAGCAATATCAGAATGCGCCAAAACGTTGGTTGCAGGAATATTATATCTCGTAACAATATCTTTTGCCAAAGCAGCTACTTTCTTGATCTGCTCATTACTGAAGGCCTGGAAAGTTTTTGATCCCGCAGCATCAGCTGTGTATCCCATATTGACGATTTCAATACCGATTGAAGTGTCATTTAAATTTTTATCTGTACGCCAAGCACTTACTCCGGCATGATAAGAACGTTTGTTTTCGTCTACAAGCTGGTAAATTTCATTGTCACCAAGGTTGTTTACCAAATAATGCGCACTCACAGATTGCTGTGTAAGAACCTCTATAGATTTGTCATCCGGTAAAACTGTGTAGTGTAAAATAAGATATTTCTGTCTGAAATTCTGCCCTAACGCGGGAAAATGAGTTTTTACCACTTTATATCCGGCAGGCTTTGCAGAAACGATAGATCCGTAACTTGCAGTATTGTCATTTTTGGTAATGTCTGCAATATTTGTTCTGAAAAATTCAACACCGTGTTCAGTAGCAACATCGGGTTTATTTTTGTTTATATTTTGTCCATTAATGGCTGTTTTAGACTGTGTAACTGCCGTTCTGGGTTTATAAGTGCTCTTCGTTGTATTTTTCTGTGAAGTACACGAAAAAACGAAAACGCTTAAGCCGATGATATATAATGTTTTACGCATTAGTTTTAAATTTTTAACCTTTTATCTGCTCAAAAATACGCAATTTTTTTCTGAAATTTATTTGGTAAATAAAGAAATCTATTCTATATTTGCACTCGCAATAACGGAATAGCGATCATTCAAAAAACGTTATAATAGGAGAGTTGCCTGAGAGGCCGAAAGGACATGTTTGCTAAACATGCGTACTGGAAACGGTACCAAGGGTTCGAATCCCTTACTCTCCGCAGCAAGAAAAATTCGGGGCGTAGCGTAGTCCGGTCATCGCGCCTGGTTTGGGACCAGGAGGTCGCAGGTTCGAATCCTGCCGCCCCGACTGTTTTAGTAATTTTCTCAAAATTACAAATGGGTGCGTAGCTCAGCTGGATAGAGCATCTGCCTTCTAAGCAGACGGTCCCAGGTTCGAATCCTGGCGCGCTCACAAGAGAGAAATCATTATTTGGTTTCTCTTTTTTTGTTTATAACTACCTATGTCTCTGTTATATTCTCTATCCAGCATCTATAAAATCTGCTCAACATAAATTATTGTTTTTCAAATATTTAAAAATTAGATTTAAGATTCTCCGAAATAATACAAGTTTTTATTTCTTTAATCCAAAAAACAATCCTATATTTGCACCCACAAAAAACAAGGTAATTCTTGTTAAGATGACCTTCACTCGGGGCGTAGCGTAGTCCGGTCATCGCGCCTGGTTTGGGACCAGGAGGTCGCAGGTTCGAATCCTGCCGCCCCGACTTTTTTTAGTAATTTTTCAAATTATTTTATAGATGCGTAGCTCAACTGGATAGAGCATTCCGATTCATCGGGACGATCAAAGGTTTGAAATCTATTGCTCAGAATGTTTAGTAATTTCATAAATTACAAATGGGTGCGTAGCTCAGCTGGATAGAGCATCTGCCTTCTAAGCAGACGGTCCCAGGTTCGAATCCTGGCGCGCTCACAAGAGAGAAATCATTATTTGGTTTCTCTTTTTTATTTCAAATACTTTGGCAGATAATTATTTCAGTTTATAAGAACCCCCATTCCAAAGATAAGTCCTAGAAAGACGTTTGGTTTTCTCTTTATCGTTGTCATCTTTTTCCATTTCTTCCATTTTAAAGATAAATGCATTCGGAATTCCGCCTTTGTCGTTCGGGAAAACATATTCTTCGCTGTGATGATATACATCTGCGTCACCAACATTCATTAATTGTGGTAGAGCAATCAGTTTATTATTTTTAAATAAAAGATATTGGTCGTAACCGGCAATTCCGCAGGCTTCGCCAGACACGATTGCTTTTAAAGTGAATTCAACATTTTTAAGCTGGTGATTGCTTTCAATAATAAATGTTCCGTAACTTAAGCTTTCGCCCGAACCTGTTTCAAAGAAAACCTCATCAACTAAATTGTCATCTCTCAAAACTTTGATAGAGGCAATATTCTGTTTGTAAGTTTGATTGAGCTTTTTATCGGTTTTATCAACTGTTTTTGAAATACCGAAAAGAAAATCATAACCGTTTTTATTTCTGTAGCCAACGCTAAGATTTCCGCCCCAGATGTAGCCTTTTGAAGTCTGGTTTCCTTTCCGGTAAGAGACTTCGTACCAATTGGCTGCTCTTTCACCCAGTGCCAAAACCTTTTCATATTTTTTAAGAATCGAAACCTGCTGATTGCTCTTCAATGAGTCTAAAATTTGAGAATTCACATTGGGTTCTTTTCTTACCCGCGTCCAATCTGTGAAGATTTTCTGTGTTTTGTTGTTTTCAAAATTGAAAATTCCATTGGCGTAGATTTCTTCCTGTGCGAAAAAAGTCTGCAAAACAAATAAAAACAAGACGGTGAATACAGATTTCATAATCGTTTTAATTTAATTTTTTTCCAGAAGCAAACTTACCCATTCTTCACGCTGTAACTTCTTTTTCAGTTCTAAATTATTTTCTCTACATACTTCAAGAATATCATCCACATCAAAAAAACACAAGCCAGAAAGCAGTAATTTTCCGCCATCATTCAATACTGAAACGTAAGTGGGGATATCGGAAATCAAAATATTCCTGTTGATGTTGGCTAAAATAATATCATATTTTTCTTTGCCTAAATTTTCAGCTGTTCCCAATTCGATATCTAACTCAACATGATTTCTTGCAGCATTTTCTTTGGAATTTTCGACTGACCAATCGTCGATGTCAATTGCTTTGGTTTCTCCGGCGCCGTTTTGTTTTGCATAAATTGCCAGTACCGAAGTTCCGCAGCCCATATCCAAAACTTTTTTGCCTTTGAAATCAATATCCATCATTTGTTGAATCATCAGATGAGTGGTGGGATGATGACCTGTGCCAAATGACATTTTTGGCTGGATGACAATTTCATGCATTCCCGGAATCGATTCATGAAATTCTGCCCTTATTAAAACTTTATCATCAATATTGATTGGTTCAAAATTCTTTTCCCACTCTTCATTCCAGTTGATATTGGGCATTTCTGTGAAAGTATATTCTATGTTAACTGCTTCATTCTTAAAAAGAGGTAAAGCTTTCAGCTCATCTTCTTTAAACAGATCTCTTTGAATATATCCTAAAATACCGTGAATTTCTTCTGTAAAACTGTCGAAACCTATTTCAATCAATTCAGCCATTAATATTTCGTTCCATGGTTGAAGTGGCTGTATTTTAAAATCGAATTCTAAATAATTTTGCATGTGAATAATTTGTTGCAAAAATAGATAATTTAAAAATTAGAGTTTAAAAATTTGATGGATTTAGTGATTAAGATTGAATTAAATTAAAAAGAATACTTAGTTTTGGCTGAAGCCAATTTAATAATAAAAAGAAAAGCGGGCTAAAGCCCGCTCCTATTGATATACTATTGGTTAAAATTATATTATAACTACAACTTTTAAGGATTTGTAGAGAAGATAGAACCGTTTGCGATCAACGCACGTCTGTTCATTTTTAGAATATCTCTTACCCATTCTGCAAAATCTTCTGGCTGAAGTACTTTTTCGGGATTTCCGTCTGTTAATCCACCGTCGATCGACATATCTGATGCGATTGTACTTGGCGTCAATGTAATGACACGGATATTCTGTTTTCTCCATTCTGCCATCATCGATTGTGATAAAGAAACAACTGCTGCTTTGGAGGCTGCATACGCTGACATATTGGGTCCGCCTTTCAGACCGGCTGTAGATGCTACATTCACAATATCACCTTCTCCTCTTTCTTTCATGAAAGAATAAACAGCTTTCGAAGCATAATATACCCCGAAAAGATTGGTCTTAATCACCTGTTCCCAAACTTCAGAAGACATATCTTCGATTGAACCAAAATCACCGATTCCTGCATTATTGATTAAAATATCGATACCGCCGAGCTGCTCTGCCAACGATTCTATTCCTGCTTTTACGTGGATTTCATTGTCTATACTAAAAACCGCATACGCTGCATTCACACCCGTTTTTTTGATTTCCTCAATGGTCATTTTAAGATTTTCTTCATTTCTACCGGTGATTCCAACGTTTACACCTTCATGGGCAAGAATTAAAGCTACTGCTTTTCCGAGACCTTTTCCACCGCCAGTTACAATGGCATTTTTTCCTTGTAAATTCATTCAATTAATTTATGGTGCAAATCTACGAAACCCTTTTTTTAAACAGGTGTTTATTATTTTGATTTATCAGAACTCTTTCATTCAAAATTTCTATAAGAAAAAACCAGCTTATCTAAAGCTGGTTCCGAAAGTAATATAGTAAGTAAAATTGAAACTATGGAATGAGAATACGATCTTTAACTTCAAATTCTTCTGACGAAGAGAACTCATTTCCGTACATATCATAAGCTCTCACTTCAACTTTGTGTTTACCTAAAGTTAATTTGTTTCCAAATCCTCCGACCCAGATATGTTTCGACAATTCAGGATTAGAAGGTCTTCTTCCGGGGAAAAGATCTTTGGTTGTATCCCATTTGAAAACCGACTGTGCAAAATTCGGATCGATGGTTTCGTTATATTCCATTGTTTCCCATGCGCCATTGTCGATTCTGTATTCTACTTTATCTTTTTTGCTTCCGATAAAGAAATTAGCCAAAACTTTAGCAGAAGTTTTTGAAGGGAATGGAATCACTTTCGGCAGATACAATTTGATCTGGTACTCTTCAGGTTTTCCTGCAGTTTTGTATTTAACTTTGTACTGATTATCATTGAAACTGATAAAGGAATATCCTTTTGCTGTACCGTCTCTCATGGTAGACGTCGGAAGCCCGATTTCATCAGAAGTTCCTGACCACCAATCTCCGCAGGTAGTACCCACATTATATTCATGTAAATCTTTTGCACCACTCCATCCCTGTGGTTTTCCGTAGAAAATCTGTTGCTGAATATGCGTGTGTGCAGACAACATCAAAGCATTCTGAAAAGGTGAAAGTGCATCAAACAATATCTGACGGTCAGCATTTCTGAAGTTATCTTCGTTATTGTGATCCAGTGGGATGTGAAAAGAAACCACAATCAGTTTATTTTTATCTACTAGCTTCAGATCATTTTGAATAAACTGCATTTGATCTTCACGAAAGCCACCCCAATATCCTTTTCCATCTCGCGGGTCCGGATACAAAATATCATCTAAAATTATAAAATGTACATTCCCATAATTGAACGAGTAGTTCGCAGGACCAAAGTTGGATTCAAAAGTCTCGTCTGACAAATAATCTTCCTTGGCTTCGTAATTCATATCATGATTTCCCATAACGTTGTACCAAGGCAACCCTATTTCTTTCATTACATCTGCATAAGGCTTTTGAAGGCTAAGATTATCGCCTACAAGATCTCCTAAGCTAATCCCGAAAACTGCATTTTTCTTATTGTTTTTTACTTCGTTGACGATGCTTCTTTTAAAATAATCGAGTTCTTTTTCTGTGTACGGCTGCGGATCTCCGAAAACAAGAATGTCAAAATTTTTGCTTTCTTCCTGCTTTTGCAATGCGAAATTCAATTCTTTGGGAAGTTCTCCGGTGGGCGCACTGCCTTTATATTTAAAATCTGCAGGCGAACCTTTTGGTTTGTACTGGTAATAGTACTGAGGAAGATTGTTTGAATTTAAAGCCAATTTAAATCCTGAAGGCTTGATGACAAAAATCGTCTGGTCTTCCTGCACCGGTAAGCTGTACTTCCCGTTTTTATCTGTCAAAACAACCTGCGCTCCGTTGGATACTGCTACATTTTCAATTCCTTTTTCGCGGCTTTCTTTCTTTTGGTTTTTATTGATATCTTCAAATACATATCCTGAAACTGAAGTCTGAGAAAATGCCATTGCAGAAATGAGCAGACACGGCATTAAAAATTTTATATACATGATACTATTAATTGATCGTTAAAAAAAACTTATTGATTCCACCAGGTTTTGATATTGATATTATCACCTCCCATCTGCTGAACAGCTGCCTGATAATTTGAAGTGTTCAAAACTCTTGGGTTTGGCGGGTACATTAATCTCTGAGGCAGATTTCCATTATTCAGCAATCCACCATTATTCGGAAGTACCGGGAAGCCTGTTCGTCGTTTTTCAAACCACTGCTGCTGATCTACAAAGAAGAGCGACACATATTTCTGAAGCATGATTCTTTCTAAAGTTCCATTATAGGATACATTTACATTTGCAAAATAGTTGGTGGGCATTGTAGATCCCCACTGTTCGATGGTGGCTTTTACTCCGCTTTCATAAAAGGTCTGGGCATTTCCCGGAATAATTCCTTTAAATGCTAATTCAGATAAGATAAACTGTAGTTCTGCATAAGGATAAACCAGAATGTTGAGAGGCGCTTTGGATAAATTCTGATTCATATTTGATGGCTGATAATCGAATGTCGTTCCGTATGCATAACCTGACGGAGCACCTTTGTAACCGATATTTGCACTTGGAGGAGCAATATTTTTCGCCTGAGTAAAAAACAGGGCCATTCTAGGATCATTATTGGCTTTCAGGGTTTCGACAAAAAATGCCGATGCGGCTCTTCCTGTTGTAAAATCCTGGGGTCTTGCAATGGGCGGAAGAAGCGGTGCAACGCCCGAAACATTTAGTTTTGCTGTATCTGCATTGCTTTGGAAAATAGGAAACACCGTTGGATTACTTACAATCTCCTGAATTCTCTGGTGAACATTTACTTCACCATTCTTTTTTAAAATTCTCGTAAGCAATCTTAATGAAAGTGAGTTGCAGAATTTTTTCCAATTGGTAATTCCATTTACATCACTTTCTGCTTTGTAGAAAAGATCTGCTCCTGTAAGTGGTTTTGCAACAACAAATAGTGAATTGGCAGCTTTTAAATCATCCAACAACTTAATATAGATATCTTTCTGCTTATCAAATTTTGGCTGAGAAATACCTTCGTCAAGTTGTGAAGCCTGTGAAAACGGCACATCACCATATGTGTCGGTAAGATTAGAATACACCCATGCGTTTAGCACCATCGCAATTGCCTGATAATTGACATCATTATCTCTTATCGCAGCTTTTTTCATATCATTGATCTGCATCAGCCATTTATAGCTGTTATTCCAAAAACCCGCGCCGGTATTTTCGGTAATATAATAACGGCTCAGTGAATTACCTTCATTCGGAAAATCAAGAGTTACCTGCATGATATCGAAAGTAAAATCGTTGGCTCTCATATAATTGACTGCAGACATATTATACTGAATCGGAAGCAATAATTTTGAAGCAACCGGCTCGCTGATCCTGCTTTCGTCTACGTTTACCTCATCCAAATTTCTGTCGCACGATACTGCAACCAGACTCACTCCCGCAAGGAATACTATTTTTAAAAATAATTTTTTCATGATTTTAATTTTAAAATTTAACATTAAGCTGAATACCTACCGTTCTTGCTGTCGGCAGCTGCCCCATTTCCACACCCGGTGTAATCTGGTTATCGTTAAGTGTTGCCACTTCCGGATCAAATAGCGGAAACTCCGTCCACATCCAAAGATTTCTTCCAAATAATGCCAACGTGAGATCTGTAATCTTAAGCTGTTCAGTTATATTTTTCGGAAAAGAATAGGCAATTCTTGCATCTCTTAACTTGATGAAAGATGTATCAAAAGTGTTTGTCTCAACATTTGCCCTTCTGTAATAATCAGCATAGTATGCAGATGCCAGAACTCCTTTTGTGTTTGCTGAGAATGAGCCGTCAGGATTTTGAACAACTCCTTCACCTATAATCAGACCTCCCGGATTATCTCTTCCTGCTAACGTATGCTCAAGCTTTCCCTGTTCTGACATTTTGTGGTGAGACTGAGAATATGCCACCCCTTTGTACTGCCCGTCAAATGAAAAACTTAGGGTAATATTTTTATATTTGAATTCATTCTGAAGACCGGCTCTCCATTTCGGGTAGGCATTTCCGATTTTTTTCATTTGAGTAGGCTTTGCTGTCAAACCATCACTTCCATATATGACCTCTCCGTTCGGAGTATACATCAATCCGTAGCCATAAAGATCTCCTAACGAGCCACCCACCACTGCATTAAAATATACCGCACCCCCTACATTTCCCATTACATAAGGTTCACCGTTGAACTCTGCAGGAATTGAAAGAATTTTATTTCTGTTCATCGACCAGTTTGCATTGACGCTCCATGAGAAATTTCTATTTTTTACCGGATATGTATTTAGTGTCATTTCAAGGCCTCTGTTTCTCACTTCTCCAGCATTAATAACCCTTGTACTGTAACCCGCTTCCCATAACATAGGAATCTTAATGATCTGGTCTTTAGAATTATTCTGATACGCTGTTATAGTATAATTAATTCTGTTTTTAAGAATAGTAAAATCCATTCCTGCTTCAATATTGGTAATCATATTGGGTCTCAGATTAGGATTAGGATACAATGACGGCGATTCTACAGATCCCGTAAAGTCACTGTTGCTATAATATTTGATCAGTTGATAAGGATCAGTATCATTTCCGACCTTAGACCAAGAAGCTCTCAGCTTCCAGTAATTAAACTGATCTGATGATAAACTGAAAATATCAGACAGAATAAATGATGTTGCTACTGAAGGATAGAAATAGGAACGGTTTTCTACGGGGAGTGTACTGCTCCAGTCATTTCTGGCAGTAAGATCTAAGAAAATCCTGTTTTTATAGCTTACATTTGCCAGCGCATAAGTACTGTTCACCTGCTTATCGCTTGGTTTTGCAAATCTTGAAGTCGTTGAAATACCATTAGGCATTGTATACAGACCTGGTTTCAAAAGACCTTCTGCAATATAATCATTCATTGTATATTCCGTATAGCGGATATTTCCTCCGGCTGATGCACTGAAATCGAAATCGTTGATTGTATTTTTATAGGTAAATAAAACGTCATTATTTAAATCCATCAATTTCACATGCTGTTCTCTGTACATGCCCTGAAGATAATTTGCCGTGTTCCATGGTCTTTTCTGCGTACGTTCTTCATTCGTTATTTCCATCCCCGATCTCAACATGACGTCAAAATTTTTGGCAATTTTATAATTTACGTTGACATTTCCTGTGATAAAGTTTTTATCAACACCATTCAGCATTTCATAAGCGATCAGATAAGGATTATCAATAAATGAGCTGAAGGGATGAATCTGCTCAATCTGATCCTTTCCTGCCTTCCAGATGGGTCTATACCACGACAAATCAACATTCGGATTCTGGAAGATCATGAAATAAGAGATCGACTGGTTGCTGTATCCTGTCGCAGGAAGATTATCACTTTTTGTTTTGTTATAATTTAATTTGATCCCCATTTTCAATTTCTCACTCAATTTATGATCAACTGAAAAAGCTGCATTAAACCGGTCGAAGCCCGTATTGGGCATCATCCATTCGTTCTTTAAATAGGTTAAAGATGACCTGAATGATGTATTTTCGTTAGAAGCCTCTACAGAAATATTGTTTGAAAAGGTAGTTCCTGTCTGCCAGAAATCTTTGATATTGTTTTTATAGGGCTGCCAAAGTTGTCTTGTAGCGCTCTGTCCTTCTGTTGTAGGATCATATTGAAAATAATATTGCCCTGCGAATTTTGGCCCAAAAGCACTGCTCGTTGCCCCCGTATTAATTCCGTCTGCCGAAGCCTGATAAGAGTAGAAGTAATTTCCGTTGGTATCTTTCTGCATCGTACCCTGTCCGTATTCGTACTGGTAATCCGGCCATTTCAATACTGTATCATAGCTTGAATAAGAATTTAAGCTTACCTGTACCTTTCCGTTTTTACTTTTTCCAGATTTTGTGGTAATCATTACTGCTCCACCTGCACCTCTGGAACCATAGAGCGCCGATGCAGTAGAACCTTTCAAAATGGTGATAGATTCTATATCATCAGGATTTATTGTATTAATGCCGTTTCCATAGTCGATAGGTAAATCTGCTTTGGCACCCGCACCATAAGCCGAGAAACCTGTTCCTGTGGTGTTGTTATTCAATGGAACACCATCTACAACAATAAGAGCATTGTTCTGATCGGGATTCATAGAAATATCACCTCTTAATTTGATGATAGAACTTCCCAAAGGGCCAGCTCCTGCGGTCTGAATTTTCAAACCAGCTACTTTCCCTTCCAAAGCCTGTGACCAGTTGTTATTCTGGGTTTTCAGCAATTCGTCAGATTTGATGGTCTCTGCAACATATCCCAAAGAACGATCCTGTCTTTTTATTCCAAGAGCTGTCACCACTACTTCTTCAATGTTCTTTACGGTATCTTTTTTTACCTGCTGTTGAGCTGCCATATCGACGGTCACCAATCCCAGTAAGGATAATAAAAGCAATTTTTGAGTCTCTTTACGCATACACTTTTTTGTTTGCGCAAAATTAGAACGAGATTATGACGATGCTTTTAACATGACTTTAACATATTTTAAACAATTATTGAACGACTTGTGAATTATTTATTAAGTGAAATTTTAAAACGCTGTCAAGCACCCCTTTAGAAACATTAACAAGGTTTAATGCTATGCATATAAATTACAATAGCTATCTTTAAAAGCTATACTTACTTATTTTTTTAAATAAAAAATGCCTCACAGAATCTGCAAGGCATATTTTTATAAATGTTACATCTATTTTGCGTCTTTCAAAATATTGGGAATATTTGTGGTTACAAATTTAATACCCTGATTTTTTAATTTTTTGTAAATTTCAGTATTATTGACCGTCCAAACATTGGTAATCAGTCCCAACTTATTTGCATCAGCGATCCAGGTAGGATTTTTCTCAAAAATACTATAATGGTAGTCCATTCCGTCTAATCCTTCGTTTTTAATCTGCTCCGGTGAAAGCTCACCATTTAAATACTGAACTTTAAATTTTGGTTCTAATTTTTTGATCTCTTTACAGATATTCAGGCTAAAGGAAATGAACTCGCTTTGCGATTCCAGTTTCATATCCTTAATCATTTTGATCGTTTTTGCAGTCATCTCATCTTCCAATTCTTTTGTTTTAGCAGGCTTGATCTCAACGATTAATTGTAAAGACCGGTCCTTTTTTCCCTGCTTCAGGTAATCTTTTAGTGTGGGAAATTTTTCACCATTAGAAAGATTAAGATTTTCAAGGTCTTTAAAGCTTGTTTCCGAAATTTCCATCTTACCGTGGTGCTCATCATGATTAATCACCAAAACGCCATCTTTTGTCATCCTGACGTCAAACTCAGCTCCGTAAATTTTTAAATTTTGGGCATTTTCCAATGACTTGATCGAATTTTCGGTTGTCTGAGGCTGCGTTTGCCAGTACCCTCTGTGTGCAATAATTTGGGTTTGTGCATTCATAAAAACGTGTGTTAAAACTGCAAACCCGAAGATAAACTTTTTCATAATTTTAAATATTCTTCTCCATTATAATTTCTATTTTTTTACATAAAATCACATCTGAAGCATGTGTCTGCAAAATTATTAAGAGATTTTTAGTTTCATTTTAATTCAGAATAAACATTATTGAATACAATATTAATTTTTTGCATTCATTTCTCCACAATACTTATTATTTTTGTTCAAAAGAAACCAACCCAATGCCCGAAAACATTCAGCAAAAGATCGAAAAGCTTAGAAAAGAACTGAACCAGCATAATGAAAATTACTATTTGCTGGACGAGCCGAGCATTTCTGATTTTGAATTTGATTTATTATTAAAAGAACTTCAGGATCTGGAGGCAAAATATCCCGAATTTCATGATGACAATTCTCCTACAATTCGTGTAGGCGGTGGTGTAACAAAGATCTTCCCGACTATTCAGCATCAGTTCAGAATGTATTCTTTGGATAATTCATATGATTATGATGATTTGGCAGATTGGGAAAAGCGGATCATTAAAACCATAGATGAGCCTGTAGAATTTGTTGCAGAACTAAAATATGATGGTGCCTCAATCTCTATTTTGTATGAAAATGGAAAATTGATACAGGCAGTAACGCGTGGCGATGGTTTTCAAGGTGACGAAATTACTTCAAACGTACGCACGATTTCCGACATTCCTATTACATTGAAAGGCGATTTCCCGGAAAGGTTTTATATGCGGGGTGAAATTTATCTGACAAGAAAAAACTTTGACAAAATCAATAAACTTCGTGAGGAAGAAGGTTTAGACCCCTTCATGAATCCCCGAAACACCGCTAGCGGAAGTCTCAAAATGCAGGACAGCGGTGAGGTGAGAAAGCGCAGACTTTCATCGGTTCTTTATCAGTATGTTTCGGAAGAAATACCGGCAGAAACGCATTGGGAACTGCTGCACAAGGCTCAAGACTGGGGATTTACTATTTCAGATCAGGCAAAACTGTGCAAAACTCTGGATGATATTAAAGAATTTATTAATTTTTGGGATACCGAAAGACATCAACTGCCTTTCGAAATTGACGGAATCGTACTGAAAGTCAACTCGTTAAAACAGCAAAGACAACTTGGCTATACTGCAAAGTCTCCGCGATGGGCGATGGCTTATAAATTTAAAGCTGAAAAAGTCGAGACTCAACTTCAAAGCGTATCTTATCAAGTAGGAAGAACGGGAGCCATAACTCCTGTTGCCAATTTAAAACCAGTTTTATTAGCCGGGACTGTAGTAAAACGTGCTTCTCTTCACAACGAAGATATTATAAAAAAACTAGGTCTGCACGAGCACGATTTTGTTTTTGTGGAAAAAGGTGGTGAAATTATTCCAAAAATAATCGATGTAAATAAGGACAAAAGAAATTCTGACAGCAAAGAAATTCAATATATCAAAAACTGCCCGGAATGCGGAACTGAGCTGGTAAAGCTTGAAGATCAGGCGATTCATTTTTGTCCAAATGATCTTCATTGTCCGCCACAGGTGGTGGGAAGAATGATTCATTACGTTTCTCGAAAGGCACTGAATATCGACAATCTCGGAAGTGAAACCATAGAGCAGCTTTACAGGGAAAAACTCATTGAAAATCCTGCAGATTTTTATGCTTTAACGAAAGGGCAGCTACTTCCGCTCGAAAGAATGGCCGAGAAATCTGCTCAGAATATCATTGACGGAATCGAAAAATCAAAAGAAATTCCGTTTGAAAAAGTACTTTTCGGAATCGGTATAAAACATGTTGGCGAAACTGTTGCGAAAAAACTGGTTAAAAACTTCAATACGATCGATGATCTGAAAAATGCTACTGCCGAAGAGCTTTGTCAGGTAGAAGACATCGGGATGAAAATTGCCATAAGTATCGTAGATTTCTTTAACAACCCGGAGAATATTGTAATGCTTGAACGCCTGAAATCTTACGGTGTACAACTGGAGAAAGGAGAAAACACCAATGAAGTTTTGTCTAATGTCTTAGAAGAAAAAACATTTTTATTTACCGGAAAATTATCTTTATTCACCAGAGAAGCCGCAGAAGAAATGGTAGAAAAGCACGGCGGGAAAAACATATCGGCAGTTTCTAAAAACCTGAATTATCTGGTTGTCGGTGAAAAAGCTGGAAGCAAACTGAAGAAAGCGCAGGATATCGGAACAATTGAGATTCTGGATGAGCAGCAGTTTTTGGATTTGATAGGATAAATAATAAGTTTTTAATAATTTAACATAATATACCTTAAGTTTCAGGCTTAATGTATATTTTTGCTTTTCAATTGTAAAGAATTCAAAAATATCTAATAATTTATGAAAAAACTCTATTTTTTTATTTTCTTACTGTCAATTTTTACTCTTAAAGCACAGATTTTAACCATACCTGATGTGAATTTCAAAACGAAATTGCTCGGAGCAAACAACACAACAAGTAAAATAGCTAAAAATCAATCCGGAACGTGGACGAATGTTGATACCAATTATGATGGTCAAATACAATTGTCTGAAGCACAAAATTTGAGTTATCTGGATCTCACTACACCCACTCAAGGTACTACTTACATTTCGGATATAACGGGAATAGAAAACTTTACAAATCTTACTTACCTTGATCTGACGAAAAATTACCTTACGACTATTACCCTAAGCTTACCCATTTTGGATTATTTGAATGTGAATCAAAATAATGTTTCATCTCTAAATATTCAGAATTGTAGTCTCTTAAAAACCTTTCAGATTTCCTATCACGGATTCTCAACTTTAAACGTTCAGAGTAACTCTATTAAACACCTGAATGTTGGAGGAAACAATACGACCTTTAATATGTCTGTTCAGAATCTTCCCAATCTGGAAACACTTACCATGTTTTTCACTCCGGTTCCGTCATTGGATTTAAGCAATAAACCTTTTCTTAATAAAATACGGCTAGAAGATCTGCACGAACTGACAAATCTAAATGTTCAGGGCTGCAATGCTCTTTTTGAAGTACAATTGAAAGATCTTTATCTTTTAACTTCTCTAAATTTTCAAAATCTGCCAACTCTGAACAAAGTCTCTTGCTATGACAACAGTTATTTACAGAGTCTTAATCTTACCAACAGTACCAATATCACAAACCTGTATCTTTCCGACAATAATTTATCGGTTCTTGACATAAGCACGTTGCCGAATTTAACTGATCTGAATATAGACGATAATCAGCTTACATCATTAAACCTGAGCAATCATCTTCTTCTTCAAAATGTGACTTGTATTTCTAACAACATCAACAATCTGAATATACAAAATACCCCAGCTTTAAAAAATCTGAATTGTGAATGGAATAATTTGCAGAGTCTTGTTTTCCAACCGTCAACTCTGCTTACCACAGTGAATGCCGGTCATAATTATCTTACAAGCATTAATGTTTCAATGCTGCAAAATCTTACCTATCTATCTTTGCAAAACAATCAGTTAACAAGTTTGGATGTTACTCATAACCCACTGCTTATATCTTTAGGATGCAATAGCAATTATCCTATGCAGACCCTCTTCGTTAAAAATGGGGCATTGCAGGCAAATTCATGTAACTTCAATGATAACGACGTCTTGAAATATATTTGCTGTGATGCAAGCCAGATTAATGATTTTAATGCTGCTGCAATTTATAATGCAGGATATTTCCCTGTTGTGGTGAATGATTATTGCTCTTTTACACCTGGAGGAAGTGTATATACAATTCAGGGGAATACAAAATTTGACAGCAATAATAATGGATGTGACGTCAATGACATAAACAGGGCTCAGCAAAAATTCAGCATAACCAACGGAACTGTTTCAGGAAGCTTAATAGCGAATAATTCTGGCAATCATTCTATCGCTGTAGGTGCAGGTTCACATACGATCTCTCCTATCCTTGAAAACCCAACCTATTTTACGATTTCTCCAACAAGTGTAACCGCGAATTTTCCTACACAGACCACTCCTTTAAATCAAAACTTCTGCTTGACGGCCAATGGAACACACAATGATTTGGAAGTTGTGATTATTCCGATAACTGCTGCTGCTCCAGGTTTTAATGCAAAATATAAAATCATTTATAAAAACAAAGGAACTGCCGCACAAGGAGGAACAGTTGTTTTTAATTTTAATGATAATCTGATGAATTTTCTGAGTTCTACAATTTCGCCGAACTCGCAGTCAACTGGCATTTTAAGTTGGAATTTTACTAATCTTCTTCCGTTTGAAACAAGAGAAATCACAGCAACATTTACTTTAAATACACCAATGCAAACTCCTCCTCTAAATGGAGGTCAAGTTTTAAATTATACTGCTCAAATCAATGGTCTGAATGATGAAACTCCTTTAGATAATACATTTATACTCAACCAAACTGTTGTCAATTCTTTTGATCCGAATGACAAAACATGTTTAGAGGGCGCTACAATTACTCAGGCAAAAGTTGGTGATTACGTGCATTATTTGATCAGATTTGAAAATACCGGAACTGCAAATGCACAGAATATTGTGGTGAAAGATATGATTGATACTACAAAATTTGATTTGGCTACATTAATTCCGCTTCATGCAAGTCATAGCTTTGTAACAAGAATTACAAACCCAAATACTGTCGAATTTATTTTTGAAAATATTCAGTTACCTTTTGCTGATGCAACTAATGATGGTTATGTATCTTTTAAAATCAAAACAAAATCTACTTTGACGCTCGGACAAAGCTTCAATAATACCGCAAATATTTATTTTGATTATAATTTTCCAATCGTCACCAATACTTATACAACAACGGTTCAAAACGTTCTAGCAACATCTGAAGTAAATAATAATGATCAAACATCTTTCAGTATTTATCCGAATCCGGTGAATAATATTTTATCTGTGAAAACAGAAACTAAGATTATAAAAGCTGAAATTTATGACGCCACGGGAAGAATTGTAAATTCTATAGGAGTTAAGAACAATGCTATCGATGTTTCAAGTCTTCCTAAAGGCAATTACATCGTTAAATTTTATACCGACGATAAAGCGGTCACGCAGAAATTTATTAAAAACTAACTTTAAATAATAAGAGGATTGCTGAAGAGCAGTCCTTTTTTATTAAAAAAAATTTGTTGTAATTTTATTTAAACAAAAAAAATGGATTTTCTAAAAGATCATTCAATACAAAACGAACTGGTTCTGATTTTTATCTCAGTGATTCTGGGGCTTTTTATCGGTGCCGAAAGAGAATACCGTAATAAGTCTGCAGGTCTTCGCACATTCATTCTCGTTTGTTTCGGATCATGTTTGTTTACCATTCTTTCCATCAAAATCGGTATAAAGGATCCGGATCGGCTGGCTGCAAATATTATCACAGGTATCGGCTTTTTGGGGGCAGGTGTTATTTTTAAAGGTGATAATAAAATTGACGGAATTACCACCGCAACCACAATCTGGGCAACCGCTTCAATCGGAATGGCTGTAGGTTCTGGCTATGTTTATCTTTCATTAACAGGAACGGTTTTGGTTCTTTTGATTTTAAGTTCGCTCAGTTATCTGCAGAATTTCATCGATAACAATCACAAAATCAGAGAATATAAAATTGTTGTTGCCAATTTTGAAGATGTTCAGTACTTTGAAGATCTATTTAAAAATTATCACTTAAAATTCTTCGTTGTAAGACAAAAATTCAGTACTGCAAACATTGCTACAACATGGACGCTTACAGGAAAACATACCGATCACGATCGATTTATAGATCAATTAAAAAAAAATCAAAAGATTCAATCTTACGAATTTTAAAGAATAATATTTATAGTAAATCGATAAAACCCTTTCAGAATAAAATTTTCGGGAGGGTTTTATTTTTGGCAAGAAAATTAAATCCGTATTTTAGTCAAAATTTTTTGCATGATAAAACGTAATATTCTAATTGCTTCTGCATTCTTCAGTTTTTCTTTGGGGATGGCTCAGCAATATGGCGGAATGTGGATTCCCACTGAGCTGAATGAAAAGGAAATGAAAGACCTTGGGATGAAAATTTCTGCCAAAGATATCTTCAACACACAAAAACCAAGTATAAAAGACGCCGTAGTACAATTCAATGGTGGCTGCACCGCTGAAATCATTTCTCCTAAAGGATTACTTTTAACTAATCATCACTGTGGTTATGGGCAGATTCAGGCACATTCAACCGTTCAGAATGATCTTTTATCAAATGGTTTTTGGGCGAAAAATATGGGAACCGAACTTCCGAATCCTGGAGTGACCGTAGATTTTATTGTTGATATCAAAGAAGTTACCGCTCAGATTTTAGAAAATACAGACAATCTTCAAGAGCCCGAACTTTCAAAAAAAATAGCAAACAATATTGAGATTTATAAAAATTCTCAAAAAACCGAATCTTATCAATCTATTTCTGTGAAGTCGATGTATTACGGAAATAAGTTTTATGCTTACGTCATCGAAACCTATAAAGATGTTCGTCTGGTAGGGGCGCCACCTCAGAGCATTGGGAAATTTGGGAGTGATACCGACAACTGGGTTTGGCCGAGGCATACAGGAGATTTTTCTATGTTCAGAATTTATGCAGACAAAAACAATAAGCCCGCAGAATATTCCAAAGACAATGTGCCTTACGTTCCAAAACACTATCTTCCCGTTTCTATTAAAGACAAAGCTGAGAATGATTTTACTTTCGTCTTCGGTTTTCCGGGAAGAACAACAGAATATCTCCCGGCAATTGCTGTTGAAAAGCTCATGACAGAGATTGATCCTGCAAGAATTGCTGTACGTGACGTGGCTTTAAAAACTCTAGACGAAAAAATGCGTGCTGATGATGCAACACGTATTAAGTATGCTTCAAAATTCGCTTCTGTTGCCAACTATTGGAAAAAATGGATCGGTGAAGTGGAAGGTCTTAAAAAATCAAATGCCGTACAGAAAAAAGTAATGTATGAAGGTTCTTTGGTTTCTAAAAACCCACAGATAAAACCAACACTAGACGAACTCAACAAACTTTACAAAGACCAGGCTCCTTATGCATTAAACAATGCCTATTATTCTGAAGTAATAAGAAATGCTGAAACTCTGATGCTTGCTAACCTTTATTCTAACTACATTACTTCTGTAGAAGCCGGAAAAATGGATGAAAAAGGAATTACAGCATTCAAAAACAGATTGACATCATTTTATAAAGATTATAGTGCAGAATTAGACGCAAAAGTAACTGCAAAACTTTTGGCATTGTATGCTAACAAAACAGCTCCTCAGTTTTTGCCTGCAGATTTTGATAAATATAAAAATGAGGCTCAAAACATCATTGAAGTTGAGGAAATCTCTAAAAACTCTATCATCACCGGCAGATCTACAGTAAACGGAGCCGCTCTGAATGCAGATATAGATAAAGCATTTTCTAATCAGGATAAATTGATTAAAACAATTAAAAAAGATCCTGTTTACCAGCTTTTCATGAATATGAAAGATATGTTTATGAAAACTGCTGATCCACAATTTACCTCTTTACAGACAAAAATTGATGCTCTGCAGAAGAAATACATGGCACAGCAAATGTCTACCGATAAGGATAGAAAATTCTTTCCGGATGCCAACTCAACGTTACGTGTAACATATGGAAAAGTAAAAGGCTCTACGCCTAAAGATGCCGTATCATATGATTATCAAACACATTTAGCAGGTGTCATGGAAAAATATGTTCCGGGAGATTATGAGTTTGATGTACCCAAAAAGCTGATTGATCTGTATGATAAAAAAGATTTTGGAAACTATAAAGACAAAACCGGTGATGTTCCTGTAGGATTTACGGCAACCAACCATACAACAGGCGGAAATTCAGGAAGTCCTGCATTGGATGCATATGGAAATTTGGTTGGATTAAATTTCGACAGACAGTGGGAAGGTACGATGAGCGATATCAACTATGACCCGCGATTCAGCAGAAACATCATGGTTGACACAAAATATATTCTTTTCATCATTGATAAATTTGCTGATTCTAAATGGCTGATCAATGAAATGAAGATTGTGAAGTAATTTTCGTTACATAAACACCGCGAATCTGCTCAAAACATTGCTTTTGAGCAGATTCTTTTTTATTTTTACATCTGTATGTTCAAAAAAGAAATAATCGATGCGCTTGCGTGGTTTGAAAATGAAAAGTTTTCCGCCAATTTTCCTTTGGATTATTGTCTTCCCGTGTATCACAATGTTTCGAACGAACATCTTCCCCATCTCAAACATATCATCCATTATAAAAATGAAAAAGAATTTGAAGAAGATCTAGACTGTCTTTCAAAAAATTTTCAATGGGTAACGTTTGATGAGTTTAAAGACTATGTAAAAGGAAATTTTAAACCGAAAAGAAAAATTGCCTTACTCACTTTTGACGATGGTTACAGAGAATTTTATGATGTCGTAATTCCTGTTTTGGAAAAAAAGGGAATATATGCAATGAACTTTGTCAACCCTGCTTTTATTGACAATAAGGATATGATGTTTCGCTGTAAAGTGAGTTTAATTAAAGATACATTAGACAATCTAAATTGTGATAACCCCTCTATTTTAAAATTAAAATATCATCAAAGCAAAACCATTGAAGATCTTTCCACACAATTTGAGGTTGATTTCCAAGATTATTTAGAGGAAAAAAAACCGTATCTCAGTTTAGATCAATTGCACCAAATAACAAGTAAAGGTTTCGGGATTTCTTCACATGGGATGAATCATCCGCTCTACCACGAAGTGCCAATTTCTGAACAACTTGAAAATACAATTCTGGGCTACAATTATATGCGGGAAAACGGTTTTCATTACGAAAGTTTCGCTTTTCCATTTACGGATTTTGGGGTTGAAAAGTCTTTTTTTGATGAACTTTTTAAAAACAAAGATATTTTCTGTACTTTCGGAAGTGCTGGTGTAAAAATGGATTCTGTTTCAAAAAATTTCCATAGAATACCAATGGAAACCGGTGAAACGGCTTCTCAGATTTTAAAAAAAGAGATTGCTTATTTCAAATTTAAAAAGGTATTGAATAAAAATAAAATTATCCGGAAATGATCCATCTAAAAACTTTAAACAAAAAAGGGCTTGAAGATTTTGTAGCATCCGGAGAATTTCAACATCATGATTTCATTCCCATCACAAAACATCGGGCAGAATCACACATCAGAAACCCTAAAGCAACTGATGACCAGACTCTTTTGATTTTGGCTTATGACGAAGATCAGCTAGCCGGATATGTCGGCTGTCTTCCTGATCATTTTAAAATTGATGGCGAAATATTTCGTTATGCCTGGCTGAGTACACTTTTCATCAGTGATCAATTCCGTGGAAAAAAAATTGCCCAGACTTTGCTGAATAAAGCATTTGAAGAGTATCAAGGTAATATCGCCTTAACCGAATTTACCAAAGAAGCGGAAAGTTTATACAACAAAACAGGATTATTTAGATATATTGAACCAAAAAAAGGAAAAAAATATTATTTCAGAACAGATCTGGAAATTATTATTCCCTTAAAAAGAGAGAAAACCAAGCCGCTACAGCCTTTATTTAAAATTACTGATTCTATTATCAACACAGTCATTTCTACGAAGAATATTTTTATAAAAAAACCGGATTTTAAATTTGAAATTCTTGATACAATTGATGTTGAAAGTAAGAACTTTATAGCAAAATTTAAAAATAACCGAACAGCAGAAGAAATCAACTGGGCAATAGAAAATCCATGGGTTCTAGAGGGAAAAACAGAGGATAAGAAATATTTATTTTCAAGCTATTCTCAGAACTTCAGGTATTTTTGGGTTAAGATTTTTGATAAAGATAGAAATCTGAATATTTGTTCCCTTTTGATGCTTAGAAATGGTCATCTTAAGATTCCATATTTATTTTCAGAATCAGATCTAAGTCCGTTTCTAGACTTTTTAAGCTACTTTATCGCACGGAATAAAATAAAAATGATGACTTCTTATCAAATAGATTTAAATAAAAAAATAGATTCTTACCCGTCTTTTCCAAAAATATACCAGCGAAATATCGAAAGAAGGTATATGTTTCATCAAAATCTCATTCAGAATCTTCCCGAACACTTTAATCCCGATTTTCAGGATGGTGACGGAGATTGTTTGATGACTTAAAGTAATTTGGGGCGAAATCTTCGATTTCGCCCCGAATTACTTTAAAATATGATTGTATTAATATCCAAAAATCTCTTCCAGATCAAGCTCTTTAAAACTTCCCATTTGCTCAACAGCCTCTAAATTCAGGTTTTCTTTTTTCCCGATAATAGCGGTGTTGAACTGTACCGGTTTTATTGCAGTCTGATAAAATTGTCTGATGTCTTCAAAATTTAAACTTTCAATCTGGGCGTAAATATCTTTTCTGAAATCATGGGTAATTCCCAGTTTCTGCAGTTTTAAAGTGTTGAAAAACACATTCGTTCTTGTAATTCTTGTAGAGGCAATTTGCTTTAATGCCGCATTTTTTGCATTTTCAAACTGAGTGGTCACTTCAGGAAGTTCCTCCATCAGCTCGGTCATGGTATCGACTGCAATCTGTAATTTATCCGGCTGGGTTCCTATGTAGGTGGTAATATAATCTGGATGGCCAATCTCAGCATTTGGCGAATAAGAAACGTACGCCGAATAAGCCAGACTTTTGCTCTCACGAATTTCCTGAAAGACGATGGATGACAAACCCCGCCCGAAATATTCATTAAAAACGTTGATTTTTCCAAAATTTTCAATGTTTACATGAAGTCCCTTTCCGATCTTGCTCATTTCCATCTGCACCATGTCATAATTGGTAAAGTACACATCTCCTTTTGTTTCAGGTTCAGGGTATTTTTTCGGATCAGCAATACTTCTGCTTTGAGATTCTATAAAGCTTTCTATCTCATTTTTAAACTTCTCAAAATCTTTTCCGTAAAAAAAGATCTGATACTGAAATTTAAATAAGTTTTTGATGCGTTCTGTAAATGCTTCTACTTTGGTATTCCGAAGCTCGTCTTTAGAAAGAAAATCCAGGAACCTTGATCCTTTTCCGAGTTTTGTATAATTCGTTAAAGCTGTCATGATGCGGTTTTTGTCTTTTTTTGCCGCTTCACGGTTTTCAAGAACCGTTTCTACAAACTGATTGTAAATTTCCTGATCAGGTTGTACATTTTTCATCCAGTGCTGCAGCAAATCAATACCCTCCTTTATATTTTCCTCTAATCCGCTGAGCGAAATATGAAGCTGGTCTGAAGTGGTTTTAAAATCATTGGTAATACCGATTTTAAAAAATTCTTTTTTCAGATCTTCAGGTGAAAACTTTTCCGTTCCGAGATATTGTAAAATCTGAGTAGAAATACCCAATTCACGGTCATGGTCACTGCCAAACGGGAAAATAAAATGAATCTGTGCGATTTCATTATATTTATTTTTAACAAAGCTGATCTTTTTATCTTTTATAACATCCGTGGATATTTCTTTCTGGTAATCAATAAATTCAGGTTGAATATCAGCTGTTTTTTCATCTACAATTTCCTTCAGAAATTCAGATTGTGCTTCACGATTGATCTTAATGGCAGTAATTCCGGGATTGTCAACTCTTAACAGTTTATCATTGACCCCTTTTTCTTTGTTGATAACCACATAATTGTTTTTAAAGAAAACATTGGCAAATGCTATTACTTCTTCTCTAGTAATTTCAGCATACTCATCCATCTCATTCAGTTCCTGCTCCCAGGTTCTGCCCTTGATGTAGGTGTCAAAAAGATTATTTGCCAGTCCGCTTGCTGTCTCGAGTGCTTTCATTCTCTGAAGCTTGAAATCGTTGATGATGGCAGGAAGCATCCAATCTGGGAAGTCTCCTTTTTTTATCAATTCGATTTGCTCAAGAACCATTTCTTTAGCTTCCGATAAAGTCTGATTTTCTTTCGGAACGGCAACAATTGAAAAGTAACCGTAGTTTTTTAAACCTAATGAATAAGCTTGCGCCCAAAGCATTTTTTGGGTCTGATTGATATGTAGATCTAATAAACCTGCTTCACCCCTGTTGCTTAGAATATTAGCAATGATATCAGCAAGCATCGCTTCTCTTGAACCATAACTGTCAGTACGCCACGCTAGTTGAACTCGAGGTGTGGTAGGACTGTAAACTGTTCTTTCAACGATTTCTTCGATCGGAAGCTCTATAATTTCCTGCTTTTGAGGCAATTCTTTATAAGGAATCGTTCCAAAATATTGATCGACAAGCTGTATTGTTTTTTCAAAGTCTAAATCGCCCACCAAAACGATTGCATAATTATTAGGAACATAATATTCATCAAAATACTTATGAATGGCCTTCATTGAAGGGTTTTTGAGATGTTCAGGCTTGCCGAGAGTTGTTTGCTGTCCGTTAGGATGATTCGGAAAAAGAGCTTCCATCAACTCATCGTTGACCAATCGCGAGTCATTATCCTGAGCACGGTTAAATTCCTCGTAAACCGATTCTAACTCTGTATGAAAAAGGCGTAAAACCAATTCTGAAAATCTTTCTTTTTCTACTTTCAGCCACTTTTCCAGTTCATTATTCGGGATATTGTTTTTGTAAACCGTTTCATCAAACCAAGTGTGGGCATTGGTACCGCTTGCTCCAAGAGAAGAAATGATCTTGTCATATTCATTGGCAATCGCAAACCGGCTTGCTTCCTGAGAAATTTCATCGATTTTCTTGTAAATTTCTTTCTTCTTTTCAGGATTTTGCTCTGCTTTATGTTGCTCGTATAAATCTGAGATCTGATCGAGTAAAACTTTTTCTTTCTCCCAGTTTTGTGTTCCGATTTTTGACGTTCCTTTGAACATCATGTGTTCAAGATAATGCGCCAAACCTGTATTATCAGAAGGATCATTGTTACTCCCTGTTCTGACAGGTATAAAGGTCTGAATTCTGGGTGCATCAAAATTTTGCGCCAAAAAAACTTTTAATCCGTTCTTAAGGGTGTACATTCTGACTTTATTTTCGTCGTGGGTGACTGTAGTGTATTGGTAGTTATTTGTATCGGTATGAATCGTTTCCTTATATCTTCTGTCTATCATATTTAAATTCATTTTCATTCTTTTTTAAAAATCCGAATGCTTACAAATATAAGAATTCGAAGAGTAAGACCTACCACAATTTCTAATATTAAATCTATGATGATGATTTATTTTAATGTTCATTGAAATATTTATACATTTATAATAAAGTTAGAAGAACCGAATTTAAAAAGCTAATAAAATTAATGAACGCTACATTCTTCGAAACTCCGCAAGATTTCCGCAAATGGCTTGAGAAAAACCACAAAAAAGAAACAGAAATTATTGTCGGATTTTATAAAATCGGAACTAAAAAACAATCGATTACTTGGTCTGAAGCAGTTGATCAGGCTCTATGTTTTGGCTGGATCGACAGTGTTCGAAGATCAATTGATGAAGAAAGCTACAGCAACCGTTTTACCCCTAGAAAACCAACTAGCATCTGGAGTGCCATTAATATTCAGAAAATTGAAGATTTGACTAAAGCCGGTTTGATGCAACCTGCGGGATTGGAAGCTTTTCAACTCAGAAAAGAAAATAAATCCAGAATCTATTCTCACGAAACTGAAAATATTAAACTTTCCGATGAGTATGAAAAGCACTTTAAAGGCAATAAAAAAGCCTGGGAATTTTTTGAAAAACAAGCACCATCTTACAAGAAAGTTACAATTCACTGGATCATGAGCGCCAAGCAGGAAAAAACACAGATCTCACGCTTAAAAAAAACGATTTCTGAAAGTGAAATTGGAAGAAGAGTTTCATAACTAATCTAACGAATGACAAATTAATTTATTTTCCCTAAATTTAAAATAAACACAACACTATGACATCAAAAAAATATTTATCTGAAAGGGAAACGACAGAACTCCTGGATATTTTGCAACAGCGATTTGAAAAAAACAGCAAACGCCACCCGAAAATAGATTGGTCGAAGATCGAAGATAAACTGAAAGCTAACCCGCAAAGAATTTGGTCATTGAATGAAATGGAAATTTCCGGCGGCGAACCCGATGTGGTAGATTATGATAAAAAAACTGATGAATACATTTTCTTTGACTGCTCGGCAGAAAGTCCGAAAGGCAGGAGAAGCTTGTGCTATGACCGAGAGGCATTAGATTCCCGAAAAGAAAATAAACCTCAAAATTCTGTAATGGATGTTGCCATTGAAATGGGTATAGAAATTCTCGACGAAAGTCAATATCGTTTTTTGCAGACTTTGGGAGAATTTGATCTGAAGACATCAAGCTGGATCAGAACACCGAAAGAGATCAGAGCTTTGGGCGGCGCGCTGTTTTGTGACCGGAGATATGATACGGTTTTTGTATATCACAATAGCGCCAATTCTTATTATGCTGCGAGAGCTTTTCGGGGAGTTTTGAGAGTTTAAGGCTATAAGTTTACTGTTTTTAAAAAGTCATTTAATAAAAAAAGCCTCGATATAATCTTTTTAAATCTAAGTGAATTGGCGATAACAAAACGCTTTCTATGATGGAAAATCCGGTAAACTTTTTTATTTAAAAACTATTAATCTTATCTTTGACTCTTCAAAAAAGCAGGCATGAATACACAGATCTTAGATTTTTGGGTAGGGAATTTCAATTCAGAAGAAGAATTTGATCAATTTATAGAAGAAGATGAAAACTATTATCTGAATGAGGAAGATGATGACAATTATATCTCAAAATTTGCGGAATCGCAGGACACCGTTTGGTTTGACAATGACTTAGCTGAATATGGTTTTGAAAATTTAAGCAAGAACATCTACGAAAACTTTTCAGAGTATTCATTTGCTGATCAGTGGCTTCCGGAATTGGTGAACAAAATTAACGAGCTGGAATTGAAATTTGAAATCAACTCTTTACTGTTCGTAAGCCAAGGGCAAATTCCAAAACCTGTTTCTGTGGAAGCTGAGGAATTTTCTTTGGTGTATTTGGGCGGGATTCAGATTGAGTATTAAAAGAAGTTAATTCAACAAATTCTTTAATCTTTGATCGTATCAAAATAGTATCATAATGAAGCCACCTTATCAGATTACCTCTCAAATCGTAAATTTAATTTCAAGTATTTTCTCAGAAGGTGAATTTCCAAGCAAAGATTATATGAAAAAATTCTCTGATAGATCTTCTGCTACAGCCAGTAGTGATTTAAAAAAATGCTGTTGATATCATTTGGTTAAAAAATCAGGTGATAAAAAATAAGTATTTACAACAAATTATAAAAATAAAACTCCCGCTACGATACGGAAGTTTTATATATTTTTTTAATGAGCTTCCAGCCAGTTATTCCCTACTCCTACCTCAACCAGTAACGGAACCTGCGTTTCAATAGCATTTTCCATTTCCATTTTAATAATGTTTTTCGCGACTTCTACTTCTTCGATCGGTGATTCAAACAGTAATTCATCATGCACCTGAAGCAGCATTTTTGTCTGCAGCTTTTCTTTTTCCAACTCTCTGTCAATTTTAATCATCGCCATTTTCACCACATCAGCGGCACTTCCCTGAATGGGAGCATTGACAGCATTTCTTTCAGCATGGGCTCTCACAACAAAATTTCCGGAGTTGATGTCTTTCAAATGACGTTTTCTTCCTAAAATCGTTTCTACATAACCCATATCTCGGGCTCTCTGTACTTGTTCAGCCATATATGCTTTCAACTTCGGGTAAGTTTCATAATAGGCTTCGATCATCTGCTTCGCTTCAGATCTTGATAAACCGGTTTGTTCTGCCAAAGCAAAAGCTCCCTGACCGTATAAAATTCCAAAGTTGACGGTTTTTGCTTGTCCACGCTGGGTTTTTGAAACTTCTTCCAACGGGATATTGAAAAGTTTCGCAGCGGTGGAAGCATGAATATCTTCACCATCCTGAAAAGCTTTGATCATATTATCTTCACCCGAAATTTCGGCTATCAGACGCAATTCGATTTGTGAATAATCGGCAGAAATAATTTTTTTCCCTTCACCGGAAACGAAAGCGCCGCGAATCTGCTGACCTCTCAATGTACGGATCGGGATGTTTTGTAAATTCGGATTGACACTCGCCAAACGACCTGTTGCCGCTGTTGTCTGTGAAAAATTGGTATGTACCCGATTATCATCCTTATCAATCTGTGACGGTAATGCGTCAACATACGTTGATTTGAGTTTCTGATAGGTTCTGTACTCTAAAATATGCTGAATGATCTCATGCTTGGTAGAGAGTTTCTGCAAAACATCTTCTGAAGTAGCATATTGTCCGGTCTTTGTTTTTTTGGCTTTAGGGTCAAGCTGCATTTTTTCGAATAGAACTTCACCCAGCTGTTTTGGTGAATTCATATTAAACTCTTCTCCCGAAATCTCAAATATTTTAGATTCTAGCTGTCTTAAATCGTTTTCCAGATCTATGCTTTCCTGTGCGAGCCATTTTTCGTCAAGAGAAATTCCTTCGAGTTCCATTTTAGCCAAAACTTCCATGAGCGGCATCTCGATATTGTAAAATAAATCTTCGAGACTCTCTTTTTTCAGTTGCGGTGCAAATAATTCATACAATTGAAAAGTCACATCTGCATCTTCCGCAGCATAATCGGTTTGTGTCCTTAAATCTGCATCACGGAAATTACCCTGATTTTTTCCTTTTTTACCGATAATGGTTTCAATGGAAACAGGTTTATAATTTAAATAAACCTCCGAAAGATAATCCATCCCATGCCTTCCGTCAGGATTTAAAAGGTAGTGTGCGATCATGGTGTCAAACATGGCGCCTTTTACTGTAATATTGTATTGCTTGAGAACTTTGTAATCGTATTTCAGATTATGGGCGATCTTCAGCAAATCTTCTTTTTCAAAAAATGGTCTGAATATTTCCAACGTCTGCAAAACCTCGCCCTGATCTTTAGAAAGCGGAACATAATAGGCCAAACCTTTTTTATAGGAAAAACTCATTCCTACCAATTCGGCTTCCATTTCGTTTAAAGAAGTCGTTTCTGTATCGAAGCAAACCGCTTTATGTTTTAAAAGATTCTGAACTAAGATTTTCTGAGCTTTCGGATTGTCTACAAACTGATACAAATGATCATTTTGCTCAATGGTTTCTTTCGTAGAAGTTGCCTGATCGAGCTCTTCAAAATTGGCAAAAAGATCCAGCTGACCTACGTTTCTTGCTACTTTCTGTTGAGGTGTCTCTGATATTGTTACTTCACTTCCGCTGATGACAATTCCATCCGTCTCAATAACTGTTGTTTTTACTGTGATAGTTTCTGCAGGAGCAAAGGCACGGTATAAATTTTCATACAGTCTTCTGAACTCAATCTCGTCGAAAATTTCTTTCACTTTTTCGAAATCCGGAGTTTCCAGATCGTATTGCTCCTGATGAAATTCTACCGGAGCATCACAGATGATGGTGGCTAATTTTTTTGATAAAATTCCACGCTCGGCAGAAGCTTCTATTTTTTCTTTAATTTTACCTTTTAATTGATGGGTATTGGCCAACAGGTTTTCGATACTGCCGTATTCTTTAAGAAATTTCATGGCGGTTTTTTCTCCCACACCATCCAAGCCGGGAATATTATCCGACGAATCTCCCATCATCGCCAAGAAATCAATCACCTGTTTCGGATCTTCAATTCCATATCGTGCTTTCACTTCTTCTACCCCTAAAATTGAGATTTCGCCACCCCTAAACCCTGGTTTATACAGCTTAATTTTATCGGTAACCAATTGAGCAAAATCTTTGTCTCCACTTACTATAAAACTCGTATAATTTTCTTTTTCTGCTTTACAGGCAATTGTACCAATCACATCATCAGCTTCGTATCCTTCAATACCTAAACTTGGAACGTGCATAGCCTCCAAAATACGATGGATATATGGAATAGCAAATTTAATGGCTTCTGGTGTTTCGCTTCGGTTGGCTTTGTAGTCGGCATAATCATTTGTGCGGATACTTGCCTGACCGACATCAAAAATTACCGCTAAATGAGTCGGTCTTTCTTTTCTAATGAGTTCAATCAAGGAATTCATAAAACCAAAAATAGCTGTTGTCTCCATCCCGGAACTGGTATATCTCTGGTTTTTTGACATTGCGTGATATCCTCTGAAAATCATTGCGTAAGCATCGATCAAAAAAAGCCTTTTGTCCTGTGTTGCGTCCATATTTTGAATAATGAACAAATATAAGAAAATGGGTTGTTTTTATCTGAGAATTTCGAAAGGAGATGTTATAATTAAACTCAAAAAAGTTTTGAAAACTAATTTTTCACAGGAATCAATTCCAGACGGTCTTTGTCGATTTTGTAGTAATACGTTCCGATAAATGTTTCTGGCTCTTTACAATCGCTGGACATATCTGCTGCACCTTCACTAATTTCTATCTGATTATTTTCCTGAATACTGTATGTTCCCAACATCCCAAAACATGCATTGCCAGTATGATATTCTTTGTCACCGTCAAACTGCAGATAATGGAATTGTGGTTCTTCTGAAGGAAATTTAATCGTTTTCATTTTACTAAAAACAGCACTGCCGTCTTTTCGTACGGTCTCAACTTTCCAGGTTGTCTTGGCAAGAGAATTTGTCTGTGCATAAAGATTTGAGATGAAAGAAAATGCAGAGAAAAGCATTATTAAGGTTAATTTTTTCATAGGTTGATTTTATGATGTAAGCAAAAAGAATAGCATACAACTGCATGCTATTCTATAATCTAACTTAATAGATTTGAATGAGGGCTTGGTTTAATTTCCTGGCCAGATACCTTCGTAGGCAGCATTTCCATAATTGATTTTTTCTGCACTTACAATAAAGCTGATCAACATAGAATTTTCGTCTACGGCATCAAAGTCTACTTCGTGCTGAATAACGTAACCGTTTTCCCAGTTTAAAGTAATTAATGTACCTTCTTCGTGAGATTTATTAAAAGTGATTTCGCCAGAGGTTGGCTTGTATTTACCATTTAGCAAACTTTCTAAGATTTCAGATTTTTCTGTCGCCTCAATGGTAAGCTTGATAATCGCGTTGGAAGGATCTGAAGCTACACGTCCGGAAACATCAGTAGATCTAGATACGCTGTAATTAAGCTTTAATAATTTTTGTCCTTCGCTTCCGTTGAATTTTAAGATTCCTCTTGAGTTGTCTGCCATAATTTGTAAATTTTAAAAAATTAATATTTTGTGATTTGATGTTGTTTCTAAAGCGAAGATAGAGCCAAAAACTGCTTATAAAAACTTTTACGGCACTTAATTGACTTTTTGTAGTAGTATTACGATTTCGTGTAGTAGAACTACGACTTTGTTTGATGGTAAAGTAAATGTTAAATATAACTAACTGATTTTAAGCAAATAAAATATCCTCTGACTGCTAATATTTCTACTCTCAATCAGTAATAATCTAAATGATAAATTTAATACTACTTAATATTTAAAAAGAGGGTATCCTTTTTTCCTTCAACAAATGAATAATTAATTTTCTCACCATGTTGGCTCCAAACTGTTTTGATCGTATCAACAGGTGTACTCTTAGAAAAAACTATTAAATCATTAATTGAGTTTCTTTGTTTTTCAAGCCTAAAATAACCTTTGGAATCTGTATAAACACAATTACTTTTATTGTTTTCGCAGACTTTTATATTGGATAAGGGTTTTTTATCCTTATTAAAAATATAACCTTCATAAAATTTAGGCATCGAAGTACAAGAATTCAAAAAAATGACTAAAACAATATTTAGAAAATTTCCATGCATAATTAATTGATTTTTAATTTGGTTAACCATACTAAGCTAAGAACATCCTTTTCTGCAGCTGACATTCTTCTTCTTTCCGAAACCGGAATGTAATTATTGTAATACGGCATGATGTCTATTTCTCCGGTAGTAGGATAATTTGTAGAGCGATCACTATTACTTTGGGTTACAACATTTACACTTCCTTTATGCCCATATGAATAAACTGTTCCACCATAGGATTTTAATATTTCGTGGCCAACTTCATGCGCAGCAGTTTCTTTAAATTCAACATCTTCGTTATTTTCGGTCTCATAACTCCAGCCGTTAGAATATTTTATATATCCCACATTGTAGCAAACAGCCTCACGTGATATCATATTTCCCACCCATGAGATTGGGTTTAATGTTGCAGTACCAGGATTTCCGGAACGCATCCAGCTCCCGTTGGTATTGTAGACAAGGCTTATATCATCCATGGATTTTTCGGTCGTATTGATCGCATTTACATATACTTCATATGCTTCACCTACAATTTTGACGTCTTTAGCTGCAGCATGATTTTTATTTCTTCCCCAATGATAATTTAATCCGTCAATCGTTAATTTTTCCAAATCTGCAAAGCTTCGTGTTCTTGTTCTTAAGGGCGGTTTTCCGGGAACCAGCTCACTTGCAGGTATTTTGTCCCACGGACAGGTTTCTACCCAACGTGTTTCGTCTTTCATTCCTGATAAGTGAGAAGAGCATTCCAGACCTTCAGCACCTCCGTCTTTTAAGTTTACACGTAAAGTCGCATCTATTTTCTTGTTGTTTTTATCTATTTTTACATCTACCCATTCTACTTCATCATAGTTTGTAGAAAACTCAACTTCTTTAGATTTCTGTTTGCCGTTTTTACTTGCGGTGATGATCGCTTTCAGTTTTTTATTGTTGAATTTTGAACTGTCATACTTATTTTCATTATCAAAACCATCCCAAAAAATAATATAGGAGCCAATTTTGGTGTAATCTGATGAAGGTGTATTATATGAATTGAAAATACTTTTCCAATCCCATACTCTTACAGGATTCGAAAAATCGTACTCGGGCTTTTTATCAGAAATATCTTTTGAAAGTTTAGGAAGCCTTCTTGCTGTAACTACAATATCGGGCAAGTTGGTAATCGCAAACAGTGTGCTTCCATCTTCGTTTAAAACCTTAAATTCCAAAGAATCTATGTTTCCAAGCATTAAAGAATAATTGAATGCGAAATTGGCATTCTCATAGTTTCCTTCAAAATCTAATACTCCGAAAGGAACCAGTGTTGAATAACCGCTATCTTTTTTTAGTGAAAATGAAATTTCAAAATCTTCTGAAATTTCATTTCCTAGTCTCTCGTAAGTATTATACAGCACTCCGTTATCAGTACCCTTCTCTCTTACTTCACCGGAAGCACTTGAGAAAATGTTTCCTTCAGAAGAAATGTTATAATCACCACCGACGGTTTTTATATATTTTCCTTGAATAATTCTGGTGCGTGACATAATTAATGATTTTTGCTGATCTCGCCACTGTTATTTTTCACTTCCAGCTGAGCATTTTTATTGATGCTCTTATTTGAAGTAAACTGAATATCTTCATGTGATAATTCAGTTCTTTCTTTTTTCGTCTCGCTATGCACATCCCCCTCAATCATTTCTGTCAGTTTACCTGTAATAAACATACTGGTATCTCCCATTACAGAGGTCATTTTCATGGCTCCCACGCTTTGAGTATGGTTTAAGCTGATCGTATCAGATTTATTCATCCCGACAGATGTGGTCATATTCTGGCCGACATTGATGTCTAAATTTTCTCCGGCATTGAATGTCATATTTTTAGGAGCAGTTACAGTAATATTACCGGCACCATCCATAAAATAGGTATTCCCGCTTGGGTCGATGATATTTACACTTCCTTCCGCGTCATTCATTAAAATTCTAATTCCGCTGCGGGTCTGTATTGATTTTAAATGGTTATTGGCTCCCCCGCCCAAACCTACTTGTCCGTGGAACATTCCGCCCATGACAAACGGTCGGTCGGGATGGTTGTGCACAAAATTGACCATCACCTGGTCTCCCACTTCCGGGATGGCTACGTAGCCCCTGTTTTGCGTGATCTTATCGGTTCCCCCTGCATCAGGACTCATCATCCGGATAAAATGGGTCGTGTCATTCGTCTGCCAGTCGAATCTTACCTGAACCCTCCCCTGTCCTTCCGGGTCAGTGTTGGAGATCACCGTTGCGATCTGCGGCTCGGCTTTGGGAATTGTAAATTCTGGCTTTGGCAAAAAGCCCGTGTCGGAGGCTATCCCCAAGAAACTTCCGCTGTAATGGCCGATCGTATCGATCTCATGCGTGGCTTCTGTGACCATGATTCTTGTAAAATACGAAGTTTCGTTTGTATCCGGTTTGCGCATTTCGATATCTACCGAGCAGCCCGGATGAAGGAAAGGAACCGTAGTGGAACCCGAGATATTAAAAACATTCACTGCCTCGCTTCCCGAAGTGCTTTTCTGTGAGTATTCCACATCAAGATGGGTCGTTGCCTTGATAGGGGCCACTCGCAGTGAGGGTGTTTTATAAATATTGTCGTTATGCCCGTAAGCTGTTTTGGCCAGATCTCCCACATGCTGAATAGGAGTCGCCCCTGAAGTCAGCTTCTCGTGCCTGCTGCTGTTGTAGCCGTAAAACTGAGGCTTGGTGTGCACCGCTTTCAATTCAACTTTAATATCATTGGCACTGCTGCCGTAGGTAAGCTTGATCGCTTTATTCTGGGGCGGAAGTTTCCCGAAGTGTAAAACCTCACCGTCGTAATAAAACTGCTCGCCGTAGGCTTCTGCCATTCTCGCAAGATAATTGTAATGCGTCTCGTCGTACTGGCTGCTGTAGACGATCTGTGAATAATCGTTGGTATCGATTCTGATGTCGAAACGGCTTTTGTCTAAACCCTGCTTGATCACTTCTTCTGCAATAATCCCCATATTCACCGGCTGGCTGCCTCCGAAGCTCTGGATATGGGGCGCACCATCGAGCAAAATAGTCGGGCTGTAACCGGATAATACGATATTCCCGAGGCTCATTTTCTCCTGGCTGAAACCTACTCCCGTAATGACGCCAACGAATGTTCTTTCCGGGCTGTTGTCGATATCTTTGTAGGAAATTACAGCCGTGAGACGTTTGCCTAAAAACTTGTTGGCTTCTTCCAGGGTGTGTGTCTGGCGGTCGCCCAGAGTGTCGTGGGAAAGCGTAAGGGTAAACTCATGATGGCGCTGAGCGCTTTGGGTGAGTTTGAAGTGTTTGTAATATCTGATAACTTTACCTTCAATTACCAAAGATAATTTTACCAAACGGTTGATGCCGTTGTGATGGCTTTCTGATACCCCTTCTGCATTCTGCGAGGGGCGAAAAGAACTGCCTCTGGATGGTTCTAAGGTGTTTGACATAATATGTGTGATTGTGGTGATTTAAAGTTATTCATTTTTTTTCATTCAGCAGCCTTCCGGGGTGAACTTTAGCATACTTTTAAGATTGCTGTAATCTAAAGGGCTCTGCCAGAATTTATACCGCATGATCTTCAGCACTCTTTTCTTTACTTGACTCATGGTGAATACTTTAGAATTATTTTTTTAGTTATTATTTTAAATATTTTCTTATTGTATTTAAATTTAATGTGTGAGTCTGCTCAAGCAAAAATTCCATTGGTTTTGTCTTGCTTTATCAAAAGATATCGGAAACATTCTTGGGAGCAGAGCCTTTTAATAAAACTAAAAAATAAAGTCAATAAATACGACCCAAAAATAAATTTCAGACAAAAAAGACCGTCTTGAGGGACAGTCTTTGTTTACCATAATACTTGATTGATAACCGGATTTTAGCTTGACGGCCAAAGTCCTTCGTAAGCTGCTGTCCCATAGTTGATTTTCTCGGCGCTTACCACAAAGCTGATCAGCATGGAGTTTTCGTCTACCGCATCGAAGTCTACCTCGTGCTGGATCACGTAACCGTTTTCCCAATTAAGGGTGATCAGAGTACCTTCTTCGTGAGATTTGTTGAAGGTGATCTCTCCGGAAGTAGGCTTGTATTTTCCGTTTAACAGTGATTCCAGAATGTCAGATTTTTCTGTCGCCTCGATCGTTAGTTTGATAATTGCATTTGAAGGATCGGAGGCTACTCTACCCGATACGTCTGTAGATCGGGACACGCTGTAGTTCAGCTTTAATAATTTCTGACCCTCACTGCCGTTGAATTTTAAGATTCCTCTTGAATTTGCTGCCATGATAGATAAATTTTAATCGTTAATATTTTTGTTGATCTGTTTTCTATACCAAAGATAATTACACCAAAATAATCTCAATGCCTTTTTTTTAAATTTCTCAATTTTTGTAGTAATTCTACGATTGCCTGTCGTAATTATACGACTGAATATGAAGGGAAAGGTCGATTATACAATTTCATTAACTTGAAAATCAATAGAATATATTATATTGTATTCAGAATAAGAATAATATATATTTAAAGATTTAATAGTTCCCTGCTGTTGACTGAGCGTATAATTTCCTGTAAAAACAGCGCTATTTTCAGGCTGGTTACCTGCAAAACTCTGAGTGAGAATAATATCGTAGTTTTCTGAAATCAAACCCGTTTGCTGAATATCTGTCAAAGAATTTTTGCCGTCCAGATACAGCCTTACATTTGATTTGCCGTTCTTGAACTCATTTCTGATATTGGCAAAATAGGTTTTTATAAACCAGTCTTCTTTCATTTTTTTTTGAAATACTTCACTATTGAGAACCGCAAATTCAAATTCTTCAATGTAAATTTTAGCATACTGATCCGGAAACTGATCTAATAATTTTTCTTTGATACGGGGAAAATTTTTAGCGGTTTCTTCAAGGAGATTGATTCTCACCATTTCACCTTTAAAATTTGTACGGATTTCAATCGGGTTGATCGATTGTATGCATGCGATTGCCAAATCACCGATTTTTGTATCATTTATATTTGAAAAATCACTTTTGGAGAGGTGAAAAACATGTTCGTTGAGCTCATTTTCTATCCATTTTAGAGAAATGTTATATGAAAACGAATTTTTTTTAAACGTTGCCCTTTTATCAGCCGAAGATTCTGTGATATTGATTTTATACCGTGAATTAAATTCCTCAGGAGTGAAATTTATAACCGGGTTTTGCTCTGGACTTTTGAATGGAGCATCGTTTTTTGCATTGTATTTCTGAATCGTTTGATTATCTGGAAGAAACAATTTTTTTCCAACAACCAAATCATCCAAAATGTAATCTTCTCTCGCACATTTTTGATTGTGAAATTCTTTTATATACAAAGGATTTTCAAGATTAATTTGGTTGGCAACACTTTGGAGGGTATCACCGTGACGAATGAAATGGAGGATCATAAATTATATCATCTTAATTTTAGGTGTGGAATTTAATTACTGCTTAATCATTTCATAAGTATCATCTTCACCCACAGTTTTATTGATAAAATTGCTTTTAAGAAAATATTTTTTATTGTTTTTTGTCATTATAAAAGTAGAATTCTTGTTATTTTTTTCAGAGAGTACAATTTCATTATCCTTTTCAGTTAAAATGATTAAGTCTTTTTTTATGTTCTCAACATAACTGTCAAGTTGAAATTGAGCAGAATTTTTCTGGATCTGAATATTGATCATCCCCTTGCTTCGCGGATCTCCGGATTCTTCTTTCATTCTTAAAAAGCTGCCTGAAAAGTTGCCAATCCATTGTGAAGTTTTAATAGTATTGGTTTCAAAGCTCCATTTTTTAAGTAATTTCTGATTCCATTTCAATGACAAAACTTTGTTGTTTCCTACAGTTTCTGTAGTTACAGTGACATCGGCTGATTTAAGATTGAGCGTATCTGTAATTCTATATTTTTCGACATCATCATTTTTCAAAAATTTCTCTAAAGAAAAAATATAGTTTTTTGTATTTCTCTCTTTATAAATACTATAGCTTAGGCTATCAATTCCTGTCTTTGCCGTTTTATAGGTTTCTACATCAGTCATTTCATCCCCTGAAAAAAACTCCTTATTTATGTAAATATCTTTTTGAGAGGAAGCCTTTGAAATCAGTGTATCTTTAACCCCATCTGATACAGCAGATTTTGAAAAAGATTTATTTTCTCTACAGGCTGTAAAAATGATAAATACAGAGAATATGAATATTAATTTTTTTTTGATCATTTGATATTATATTTGGGTTGTTTGATCAGGACTCGTGTTGACGCCTGTTTTTAATTCTGCAATTGTAGTGAGAGGATCTACTCTTCCGCCCGTTCTGTTTCCGGTAGTTCGTACTTCAAAATGCAAGTGGTTCATTTTTGATTCCTGACCTGAAGCATTTCCGGTTTGACCCGTTTTCCCTATAGGATTTCCTGCAACGACCGGATCTTTTGCGCTGACATTCACTTCTGAAAGGTGAGCATAGAAGAAATAGTAGGTAGTTCCTTTATAATCACCTTTTATATTAATTGTATTACCATAAGTAGTAGATTCGTAAACTTCATGTACTTCACCGGTTACACAGGCGTAAACCTGAGTTCCGATCGGTGCATAAAGATCTAAACCGTCATGACTACCGCTGTGTCTGATCGGAGCGTCACCATGATCACTTGACTGGGGAGAAAATCCGCTTCCATACCATCCTCGAAGCTCCATTCTGGCTAAAGGATGATGCCAGTCTGAACTTCCTCCTTCATTTCCACAATTACATGGAATGCCGAATTCTTTTAAAAATCCTTTTTTAATGTGTAAATCACTGGTACCTGCCAATTCTTCACTCAAAAACTTTTCATATTTCGCTAAAGCAACATCCATTGTCTGAGCCGGCTGACCATATCTTCCGGGAGGAAGACTTGCCCATTCGTAGCTTCCATATTGCTCTAATGATTCTTTGATCTGGTTTTTGGTGATCAAATCTAAACTGCCTGATCTTTTATGTTTTAAAATAATTACACATAATTTATCCTGAGATTCTGCAGTAAAATCTGGTATAGAATATTTTTTTACATAATCATGAGATTCCTCATAAACACCAGCTTTTTTATTATCAGAAGTTAATTTTTCACCTTTTAACCACCAATAGGTGTATCTCATAATCTGGTAAGCACCTGCAGCTGAAGATGAATATGCTCCTGCCGTGATCACCGTCTCAGGATGCGTTGACATATCAGAAAATTGCGCACCGCTATATTGAGTGGTATAGCCTTTTTCGCCTTCAGTACCTTCACCTATTCTCAGCATCCTCATAAATGCACGAATTCTTTGTTCACATTCACAGTTTTTTCCTACGGTAAAATAGGCTCCGTCGGTTTTCAGAAAATCTTTATCATGTTGCTTTTCGCCTTGTGCTTTAGCTTGTATATAAAGAAGTTCCGGTTCTTTTTTGTACAATTTAAATGTAATTTTATCACCGGGATTATACGTTTTTATTTCTAAAGATTTTTCAATGTCTTCCAAATATGCTGCTTTACCATCTTCAATTTTGGGGTTGCCTCGTTTTCCTTCTTTTGCATTCGTAAGTATTGCCTTTGCTATATTTTTTTTAGCCGTTTCATTAGCAATTGCTGTAACACCTGCAAATGTGTAATCGTATGTTCCGTCTTCTTTTCCTTTGGTTAATTTATCTTTCCAAATTTTCAGTTCATCATTAGATTTTGGTCTGAGATGAATAGGAACTTTTGCTACCCCATTTTCTATGGTCGCTGTAAACTGCGATTTCTCAGTACCAGGAACTTCACCTGTGGCCGGTGTAGCCTGTTCCATTTGTGCTTCGGTAATTTCTAAAATGGGTAAGACAGCACCTGCGGAACCTTTTAGCAGACCATCTTTCTCTTTGATTATTAAAGTAGCCTGTTTTCCGTTTAAACCTGAAGTTCTTGCGACTAAATATAACTTCGTATCAAGAGGAGCACTGTTTACTTTTTTAAACTCTGCACCTAATTTAAAAGTCTGGAAAGTAACCTTTTCATTTTTATTATAAACGTCTTTGGTTAATCCAGCTTTTATTGCTTCAAGAGTTGTATATTCTTTTTTCTCCGCCAATGCTTTTACAGCAGATTTTCCAAGAATAATTCCGGCAATACGATTTTTTTCTGCATCTGTCGCAGATCTATTTCCGTTGCTTCCGATTGTATATTCAAAACTGCCTGCAACTTCACCTGTTTGCTTGGTATATTCTTTTTTCGCAAAATAAGCATCCAAAAGCTCTTCCACTGTTGAATCTTGCACCACACTCACTGTTCTGCCTCCTGCAGGCTGCTGTGTTGGAGTCTGTGTCGGATTGATAGTGCCTTGTGATTCTCCCCAGTCCCAAAGCTCAAGATTATCCCACCAGTTTTTTACCGTATCTAAAATGCCTTTTTCTTCTTTTTGGGATTGTGGTTTTGATTCGGCGGGTGAACCTTGTGCTCTTGGCGGAACATTACTTGAAGGACGTGGAGATTGTGTAGCCGGAGGAGGCGTAGTATTTCCAGATTGAGGTCTTGTTTGCGATGTTGAAGCCGGAATATGTGAAGGATTATTCACATGTATATTATCGGTTGCATGCTTTCTGTCTGAAAAATATTCTACCGTTACATAAAATTCCAGCTTTTGAGGATCAGTTTCTCCCCGCATTGCTTTTTGCATCAAAGCTCTCGTCAACATAAATTCGGCGGTAGCAACACCACTTCTGTCAACAGTTGATTCTTTGGTTTCAATTAAAAGATTACTGGCATTATGCCCCTCACCGACAGCATCATCTTCCCAAAGAGAAAATTTTAATTTCTGACCTGTAAGATTCACACACTGTGCTCTAGCACGCATTTTTTCAGAATAGCTAAATACCGTTCCCGGCGTATCATCTACATATTGAAGCTCTACTTTGTTGATTCTCGGAATTGCAACAGGTTGCGGATTGATGTCTAAAGTTGTGGGGCCGTTTCCTTCGGGCTCATAGAGATAAGCTTCGAGACGATAGGTATTTCTTTGGGCAACCTCTCCGAATGTAAAAGTTCCCGAGCCTGTTTTTTTAATATTAGTAGAAGTAAATCTTCCGTTGGAACGTTTCTTAAACAATTCCCAGGTTACAGCAGCGTCACTTCGTTGAGATTGCGGTGTAGCTGGGTACCAATCGGTAACGCTATAGACTGTAGCTTCTCCAATTTTGGGAGAGGTATTTCCTGTTATTTTTGAAACTCCTTTTTTTGACATCACAGAAATTTTTTAAATTAATAAGCGTCTAATTCACTTTCAAAAACATTTTCTTTGAAATCCTCCACATCAACAAGCGGATTGATGTGTCTCACCGTTTTGGCATCGGCATTTTTCACATTCTGCTTGCTGATCTCACCACGCTGCCCGTGATCTTTAATTGTGATCAATCCACCGACCGTACATTGAAGTTCTGACATTTCTGTCACGGCTTTTTTGCCCATGATCATTACTTTTTCATAGGTTTTCTGCCATTTTCCTGCCGGAGCATAAGAACACGGAAGATATCCGCTCGAACTGGGTTTTAATTTGCATCGTCCAAAACTGGGACCTGGAGGATTAAATTGCAGATCATCCTCTGTCACCGCGAGATAATCTGCGCTGCCTGCTGCATCATTCCAATAATGTTTTTGATGTGTGGTAACTTTATGCTGCGGGAACTGATCGCCCTGATTGCACTGGCATTTCCCTTTTTGTACGACAAAGTGTTTGCCGTCATGAGATGATGATTGCTGTGACATATTTTGTAATGTTTGGTACTCAAAGATAACGAAAAGTAATCGAACATTAAAAAAACGGAAAACAAATTTTCCGTTTTTTTATTTATAAGTTATTAATGTTGAGTATATTCTGGTGCTTCCACAGGCAAAGTAGTGGGCATGAAATATTCGTTAAGCCAGTAAAACTCCTGTCCGTTATGTTTGATCTTTACGGCCGGATTGTTTCTGTGCGTAAGCATTCTTTCAGCTAAATCTTTATAAGATTTGAAATAAGATCTGGCTTCTTCATTGGTAATAATTTTTGATTTCTTCCAGCCTTTCAGTTTAAAATTTGACATTTTTTCTTCGTCAGAATTATCAAATCCTGTGCTCACCCCAACTGCATAAGACATTGGCTGTTCATACAACTCGCCTTTATCCAAGAATTTCAAGGTAGGATTGTATTTTTTAAGCAGCTTGATGTATTCTCGTAATGCTCTGGCCTGCTTAAAGTCTGTTCTTGCAGCTCCTGACTTCTCATAAACTTCGGAGTAAAAAGCTTTAAGCTGATCGTATTCTGTCTCAGAAATTAAAATACCTTTTTCGATACCCGGTTTGAAATCTTTTAATTCTTTAGGAATATATCCTTTCACCAAAAAAGGATTCCCATAATTGATAAGCTGTGCTGCGATGCCTGCGGGAACTGGATTTGTAAGGCCGGGATACATATATTTATATTTAAAATCAACATCTGTTTTTCCTGCGCCGACAGATGAGTGGAAATACTCATTAAGCGATTTATCAATCATTTCATTATCCAATGTCACTTGTGCGATCAAGCTGTCAACTGATTTTTTTAGAAAACCTGGTGCCGTAATATCTCCTTTTTTAGGAAATATAACAAATCCCGGAGCCATACTCTGTTTCGGAAAATCTAGTGAATAGAACCCTGCATCACCTTCAACCAAATTAAAATTATTCTTCGTTAAAACATCACTTTGATTGATGATCTTTTGTTTTTTGAGTTCGGCAACATTTTTAGCTGTATTGGTAACAATATTTTCTGCCATCAAGACAAAATCGTTGTAAGTATCCGCAGATCGCGCACTTGTCTGGAACATAATCACTTTTGCCTGAGCCTGAGTGAGAGAATTGATTACCCCATACATATTTCCGCTCTGGTTGGCTGAAGTACCGATGGTGATGACAATATTGGTCTCGTCCGGAAGTTCGGAAAGCAGATTTCCGGCTGCAATCAGACCTTCGTTTACAGGTTGATTTCCACCTGTGCTTTGGCAGTTCATTTCATTGATTTTCTCATCGATAAAGGATGTGATTTTACTGTAATCTTTGCTTAAGACTGAAGGAACTACATTTTCTCCGCAAGGATTATTTTTATATAAAACAACGCCATATTTAATTGAATTAAAATAAGATGGCTTCTCAAATCTCAGTTGAAGATCCTGTAAAAGTGATTTTACAATGGGTGTATATGGTGTATTTGAAACACTTACATCTAAAACAAAAACAATATTTGCACTTTTATTTTTTTCGGTGATTTCTCTATAACGATCAAAGTAAATAGGCTCACCCAAAACGTTATACACAAAGTTTTTGCTGTAATCTAAAACATTGGTAAAATATTTTGTTTTAGAATCTGGTTTTGCCTCTTCATTTAAGGCTAAAGTAACAGGAAAAATATTTTCAAGCGGTGGTCTTTTATCAACATCGGTCAGAAGAATTGCAGTTCTGTTTTCGGCATCAGTTCCTCCCGGAGAACCTTCATGAATTCCCAAAGTAGTCTCTTTTACACCCGTGGTATTTTTTATTTTGATTGCAGAACGTTCTCCCCATGCAGAAATAACGTCTGAACTCACCCATCCGTAAAGACCTGTACCGATACTATCCATATCAATTGAAGGCTTTTTACCGACCAGAAATCTTTTGTTGTTTTCTGCCTGCTTATAAACGTAGACCATTTGTCCATTTGGAATTTTGACATTGGCGTTTTCTATGAGGCTGGGAGAATTAAAAACCATTATCGAATCATTTTTGTAATATCTCTCCGCACTTCTGATTACTTCAGGGCTATTCGGGACAACTGCTACACGTACAGGATAGCCAGTTTTTTCGCTTTTTAAAGAATTGCTCCAGAGAAGAAGATCAGATTCCGGGATCCAGCCGTAGGTTTTTATAGATTTTGAAGAAACTTTTTTCATCAAAGCATCAGGAATGTATTCTGCTACCTTTACCATTCCGTCTCTGTGTTTTAGAACCATCAAAGGTTCTAAAAATTTCACTTCTTTATAAGATTTTTCATCACTCTTATCCAAATATGCCGTATTTCTCGATCTATCTGAAATAGCGATCCACGGTACCGATTTTTTAGAAAAGCCATCAATTACCGGAGCATTATCAATTTGACCGTATTGTTTGGGTTCCGGAGTTTTCTTTGAAGGTAGTTTTACCTGGCAACCTGTAAGTATTACCGATAAACCTATATAATAAGCTGCTAGAGGAAATTTATTTTTCATCTTAATTTTCTTTATAATTGGTGTGATATCCGAGAAAAATTCGGACAAAAAATTTATTTGCTTTGGTTGATATCTACTTTTGTAACACAATTCTGGGCATCGTCAAAATTGAGTTTCACAGTCTGAATGACATTATTTTTATCAAACTGCAGACCTGCACAATACAGATAAAAATTATTGACTTTATTGTCGCTTACCTGCACAATCGTATTTTCGTTATTGCATAAGTACTTGTTTAATAAATAGTTGTAATGCATATTAAAACTATTCCCGTTGGCAATCTGCTGAAGATGATATTTAAAATCATTATCCATTTTTTCATAAGTATCATCTACCTTCAACTCTGCGTCATCCAACTCATCATACCCCGGAAGAATTTTGATATTGTGCAGAATAGGTTCTTCGTTTTCGGTATAGAGCGTTACCACATAGTTACCAGGTTTCTGGTAAGAATAAATAGCCATTTTATCTTTTGAATCAATTCTGCCGGTTTCACCAAATTTCCAGGTGAACTGCTTAGCATCAGAAATCGCTCTGAATTGAATGTTTTCATACTGCATTGCCTGAGTCTGAGCATCAATTCTGGTAATCATCGCTAAACTGTCTTTAGGCCGCGTGATATTTCTTGCAGAAACCAAAATGGGGAAAGATTTAGTATATTTATTGTCAATAATCAGTGATACGGTATAATATCCGGGTTTATTATAGAAATGAAAACCTTTACTTTGAATTGAGGTGGTACCGTCTCCGAAATCCCATTTTTTCTGTTTTGCGAATTGGGTTTTATCCTGAAAATTAAGAGTATCACCAATCATCAGTGACGCAGGATATACCACTCCTACAATGTCGTCTGAGGAATGAATCACCTTTTTTTGGAGCCACAGAGCAACTAATGCAGCGATAAGCAAGGTGGCAATAACACCGATGATGATGTTTTTTCTGTTTTTCTGAAAATAGTTCATATTTAATTTTTGTGGTGAGTTGTTGGTTGTCTGGTGTTTTTATCTGTTTTTTAAATCGTTGGTACGCTGTATTAAATCACGTTTTCTGTCTTTATAACCTATTGTACAGTCTTCATACTGCTTTTCAAAAGCTTTTATATCGTCTGTGATTTTTGAAACATTTTTTTTATCTACAAAATACATGGTGTAAAACGCTGCTATCTGGTGATACCCTTCTTTTCGCAAGTCATTCACATTTACATTATCGTACGCACCGTTAATATCATTGATCTTATATTTTATTTCGTTCTCTTCAAGAGGCTGCGGCACTTCTGCTGTCAGTTTTGAGATACTGTTGAATGTAGAATCGATGATAGGAATCATCAACTTCTGGCGCTCATTGTATTTGGCTTTCTGATCAAGCGTTTCCAATGAAAAAACATCAGCATCTGAAAAAGGCGATGCAAATGTTTTCAAAAAAATGATACTCAGAAGTATAAGTGCTGCTATTAGCATAAACACGAGATATACAAACTGATACCGTTTTTCCTTTTTGGATAATGTAATTTGTCCCTGCATAATCTTCTATTTAAAATTATCTTCTTCTGCCTGTAAAACTTCTTGTAGGATCTACTCTCAATTCGTCATTGATGCGGTCTGTTTTGCCCATACACTGATTAACGCTTCTGATGGCTGCTTGTTTCTGATTGTTAACTTCGATAATCTTCGTCTTTAATGCAAGCATAGGACGTATTTTATTCAGCAGTATGGCGTAATGTTTCAGATTGTCAGCGCTGTCTTCACGCATCATTCGTTTGGCGTTTCTTACATCTTCTGCGATCTGGTTTCTTAGATAGATATCATTCTCAACTTCGTTTAAGTCGAGAAGAGACATTTTATAGTTGATGCTGTCTATCTGAATTTTCAAGGCAGCACCGCGGCTCAGTAAATCTTTGTAACCATCAACTTCTCGTTCTACACCTTTCCGTTGAATATCATAACTTTTAAAAAAGAAAAAAACTGCACAGAATGAAATTGCAGATAAAATGATGAATGAGAGGATAAATTTCCAAATACTGATCCTGACGTCGGATCTGTTTAATTTTTTATCTCTATTTGTAGACATACCTGTGATTTGATTTGGAATGTGAAAATAGAAAAAATATATTTATTTACAAAATTAAATATAGAGTTTGCAACGTATTTACAATTATTTAATATTAAGTTTAATTTTAAAATCCGAAAGATTTTCATACTTTAGTGATCAAATTTTATTTTACCTTTTCCAAATCACAAAATCATAATGAGTAAAATATTAACCCATACGGTTCGGTTTTCCATAGCTGACAGCGATTTTTATTTTAAAAAAATATTAATTAAAATGCTCTTGGAAAATCCTTTTAATATGCTCCTCAATGACTGTAACAACGGTCATGAGCTCATTAGCAGAATCTACAGAAAACAGGAAGATGTTTTTATTATAGAACTTTTCATGCCGGTACTCAGTGGTCTCGAAGCAATAAAATTTATCCGAAAAAACAATGAAGATACGCCTATTATCACTTATTCCGGTACTTATCAGGAAGATATGGCTGAAATTCTAGACAAAATCCCGAATATTTATTATTGTCAAAAAAACAGCAATATTATTAAAGATATCATTAAAGGAAAAATCACCTCCCAAGAATTTGATTATCAAGCATATTCGGAAAGCTGGAAGCAACAGCCTTTAGCCGTTCAGGAATATATGAACAGACAGAAACAGAGCCAGGAAGAACTGTCATCCACTGAGATTCAACTGATGAAATTCTGCTATGAAGGCTTCAGTAACAAAGAGATAGGCGAAAAGCTCAACCTCAGCCCAAGAACAATTGACACCTACATCAACCGACTCACAGAAAAGCTTGGCTTAAAAACAAAACTTCATCTGATAAGATTCTGTGTAGAAAACGGATACTATAATTCGAGCATGTAAAATGACTTTTTTGGTGCATAAACCAGACTAATTATAAAATTGTCAGCTGTTTAAGTTAAATATTTTCGTGACTAATTTGCTTCTATTCAATTTTTTTGACTAAATTTGCACACCTAAAATTTAAAATTAAAAAAGGAAATGACAAAGGCAGAATTGGTAAACACCATCTCAAATAAATTGGGAACAGAAAAGAATGAAACACAGAAAGTTGTAGAAGCTTTTATGCAGGAGATCAGGACTTCTATGTATAATGGAGACAATGTTTACTTAAGAGGTTTTGGATCTTTCATCGTTAAAACTAGAGCAGCGAAAACGGGAAGAAACATTTCTAAGAACACTGCAATCGAAATCCCTGCACACAACATTCCTGCTTTCAAGCCATCAAAATCTTTTGTGGAGAAAGTAAAAACTAAAGTTGCAGTAAAATAAGAATAACAATTGAATATTAACTAGTTACACAAAAAAAATTAACATTATGCCAAGCGGAAAGAAAAGAAAAAGACACAAGGTTGCAACACACAAAAGAAAGAAAAGAAGAAGAGCGAACAGACATAAGAAAAAATAATCTCAACTAGAGATTTTGTAATATAATAATATAGTTGGTGTTTATATTTTTTGTAATATTCACCAACTATATTTTTTGTTTGTTACCACAGGATTTTAGATATTCAGAAATCATTTAGCGATTAGATTTATATCATTATTATTAGTTAAATTTAAAAATATATCTGAAACATCTAATCTCAAAAAATAAATTATCTTATTAACAGAATGAAGAAAGAACTAATAATTTCGCACGAAGATGAGCTTACAAAAATTGCTTTACTGGAAGACGGAAGATTATGTGAACTTCATGAGGAAGAAGACAAAAACGATTTTGTAGTCGGAGATTTATTTATAGGAAAAGTAAAAAAACTGGCACCCAACCTTAATGCAGCATTCGTAAACATAGGATACGACAAAGATGCTTTCCTGCATTATCAGGATCTTGGGCCACAGTATCTTACCTATAAAAAGTTCTTAAACGACACGGTTTCTAAAAAACAAAATACCTCAAGTTTAAAAAATTTCGAGCTGCAGCCCGAAATCGATAAAAACGGAATGGTCGATAAAGTCATAGCAAAAGATGATGTTGTTATTTTACAGATAACCAAAGAACCGATCTCTACAAAAGGCCCGAGAATATCTACTCAGATTTCTCTTACAGGTCGTTTTTTAGTCTTAATACCATTTGATAATAAAGTTTCGATCTCAAAAAAAATCGGCAGCTCTGAAGAGAAAATCAGACTCAGAACCTTGATTGACAGTATTAAACCAGAAGGTTTTGGCGTCATCATCAGAACGGTAGCCGAAGGAAAGAAAGTCGCTGATCTTCACAATGATATGAATCAACTGGTTCAGAAATGGGAAAATACTTTTAAGAATATTCAGAAGAATAAAGTACCATCAAAAGTATTAAGTGAAGACAACAAAGCGTCGTCTATTTTAAGAGATAATTTCAATCAGGATTTTGTAAACGTCTTCTGTGACGACGAACAAATGGTTGAAGAAATGAAAAATTATCTGGAAGTTATTGCTCCTGAACGGAAAAACATTGTTCAGTTTTATGACTCCCACATTCCTCTCCTCGAATATTATAACGTTGAAAAACAGCTTAAGCAAAGCTTTGGTAAACACGTAAATATTCCAAGTTCAAAAGGTGCTTACCTTGTAATAGAACACACTGAAGCCCTGCACGTAATTGACGTTAACTCCGGAAACAATATCAGCGCCGGAAATGCCACCACCAAAGAACATGGGCTTAATGTGAACAGAATGGCGGCCACAGAAATAGCAAGACAGCTCCGTCTCAGAGATATGGGCGGAATCATTGTCGTAGATTTCATCGACATGACCAACCCTGATCACAGAAGAGATTTGTTTGAACATCTGAAAACAGAAATGAGCCGTGATAAAGCGCGCCATAAGATTCTGCCTCCAAGTAAATTTGGACTGATACAGATCACCAGACAGAGAAACCGTCCGGAAAAACAAATCGACATCAAGGAAGAAAACCCCAACAAAGACGGAGAAATCGTAGCTCCGATTGTCATTGTTGAGAAAATGGAAGATACCATCCGAACCATTATGCAAAAAGGTGACAAAGGAAAATTGTACCTGCATGTACACCCTTTTGTAGAAGCTTTCCTAACCAAAGGAATCAAAAGTATACAGATGAAATGGTTTCTAAAGTATAAAAAATGGGTCACCATTATCCCACGGGATTCTTTTAAATATTTAGAATACAAAATCTATAATTCGAAAAAAGAAGAATTAAGCGGATATTCTAACTAAACAACACATTAAAACCTTCAGAATTTCTGGAGGTTTTTTCTTATAATCTTTTGTATTGCAAATGAAATATGAAAAAAATATGAATGAAGAAGTGAATGAAAATATGTTTTATTAACATCAATATTTTTCCTTTTTAAAGATATATTAGTAAATTTGAGATATGGAAAGTTTTGGAAAAGATTTATTACAAAAAATTAAAAAAGCCCAACTTGCAGGAGCCAATGCGCATGGCGTTTTTTCACCTCCATACCGTGAAGTCTTTACACACGAGCAGATTCTAGAAAAAAATCCAAAATTTGCAGCTGTAAATATTGTATTGTACTTAAGAGATAATGAATGGTATTTTCCACTGATCCAACGTACACAAAATGAGCGCGACAGGCATAGCGGCCAAATCTCTTTACCTGGCGGAAAAAGGGAAGAATTTGATAGAGACTTTGCAGAAACTGCAGTCCGTGAAACTTCGGAAGAAATCGGTTTAGAAAAACCTTATGTAAGAATTATCCGCGAGATGTCGCCAATTTACATTCCACCGAGCAATTTTTATGTATATCCTTACATTTCCTATTCAAAAAGAAATCCTAAGTTTATCCTTCAGGAAAGTGAGGCTGTAGAAATCATTGAATTTCCAATTACATCATTCCTTAATCTGCCAGATTCACCGGAAATTATGGCTTTGCCGGGAGCATCCGGAAAAGAAGTGCCGGTCATCAATTTCAACGGATTCATCATTTGGGGTGCAACCGCGATGATACTAAGCGAGTTCAGCCAGTTGATTAAAAAAATGTAACTTTGCATTATATTATGTTTAATTAAACGATGGCGAAAAAGAACATATTCACCGATTCATTTGGCACTCCTTATTTTTTAAAAAGAATTATCATTTTTATTCTTGGGATTGTGTCTTACAGAAGATTTAATGGGTTCAACAAGCTTAAAATCACAGGTACAGAACATTTGGTCGACCTTCCGGATTCTAATGTCCTTTTTGTATCCAATCATCAGACTTATTTTGCCGATGTAGCCGCAATGTATCACGCATTTTGCGCTGTAAACAATGGCTATTTAAACACTATAAAGAATCCTATTTATCTTCTCAACCCTAGAGTCGATTTTTACTATGTCGCGGCAGAAGAAACGATGAATAAAGGTATTCTGCCAAAGATTTTTAAAATTGCAGGCGCCGTAACCGTAAAAAGAACATGGAGAGCCGAAGGAAAAAATGTTAATCGAATGGTTGATCTGGGTGAGATCGATAACATTATGAAGGCTTTAGACAACGGCTGGGTAGCCACTTTCCCGCAAGGTACCACCGCAGCTTTTGCACAGGGAAGAAAAGGAACCGCCAAACTGATTAAAAACCAGCGCCCAATTGTGATTCCAATTAAAATAAATGGGTTCAGAAGAGCATTTGATAAAAAAGGCCTTCGTGTAAAAGTAACCGGTGTAAAACCTACTATGGAATTTAAAAAACCACTAGATATCAATTATGATGAGGAAAATGCGCAGCAAATTCTTCTGAAAATTATGACTGCGATTGAGCAGACAGAAGACTTCAATGTACTTCATACCTATGATGAAGAAATAAAAGCGAAGAAATCTGAACAACCGAATCCATAAAAATTTAAAGTTATTATGAAAAAATTAATAGTGGTATTATTATTAATTATGATCACTGTTTCATGCAGCAGCCAGAAGGCATACTCAGATTTTGACATCAGTTATTCTAAAAGTGGTGGTTATGCACCAATCTATGAGAACCTTTTAATCAAGGGCAGCGACGTACAATATTCTTTCGAAGGTCAGGAAAAGAAAATCAAAACGACTTTTCAACTTTCCAACGAGGAAATTCTGAATTTAAATCAGGTATTGAACGAGAATAACTTCAGACATATTGCCGAAGATCACAAAAAGATATACGACCGTGTTGCTATTGCAATCAATGTAAAAAAAGGTAAAAACAGTGCCAATAAAACCGATGCGAGCATGATTATGCCGCAGTCTAAGAAAAACTGGGATCAGGTGGTCAATGCTTTCCAGAACATCATCAATAAAAATGTAAAAAACACTCAATAAATTTGAAAACTCATTTCATTGCTATCGGCGGCAGCGCTATGCACAATCTTGCTATTGCGTTGAATGATAAAGGATACGAAGTTTCCGGATCAGATGATGCCATTTTTGAACCTTCCAAATCAAGACTGGAAAAAAAAGGAATTCTGCCTGAAGAATTAGGCTGGTTTCCTGAAAAAATCACTTCAGATATTGACGCTGTCATTCTGGGAATGCACGCACATCAGGACAATCCCGAATTGGCAAAAGCAAAAGATTTAGGCTTAAAAATATATTCTTACCCGGAATTTTTATATGAACAGTCGAAAACGAAAACACGTGTTGTAATCGCAGGATCGCATGGTAAAACCACCATTACATCAATGATTCTTCATGTTTTGAATTTTCATCAGAAAGAAGTAGACTTTATGGTTGGTGCACAGCTGGAAGGTTTTGATTGCATGGTAAAGCTGACTGAAAATAATGATTTTATGGTATTGGAAGGTGACGAATATCTTTCATCTCCTATCGATTTGCGTTCAAAATTTTTGCTGTATCAGCCGAATATCGCTTTAATGAGCGGTATTGCCTGGGATCATATCAATGTTTTTAAAACTTTTGATGATTATATTGATCAGTTTAGAAAGTTTGTAGCAAGCATTACTCCCGGTGGAATTCTGGTTTATAATGAAGAGGATACTGAAGTAGTAAAAGTAGTAGAAAATGCTGAAAATTATTTCAGAAAAATTCCTTACAAAACCCCGGAATATGAGCTTAGCAACGGACAAGTTTATCTAAAGACCGAAATGGGCGACATCCCGCTTTCTGTTTTTGGTGCACATAATTTACTGAACCTTGAAGGAGCAAGAAATATCTGTCATCATTTGGGAATCATGGATGAAGATTTTTATGATGCCATCATGAGTTTCAAAGGGGCTTCAAAACGTCTGGAGAAAATTGAAAGATCCGACAAGGGAACTTTATACAAAGATTTTGCCCATGCTCCGAGCAAAGTAAAAGCTGTAGTCAAAGCGTTCTGTGAGCAATTTAAAAACGAAAAAAAATACGGCTTTTTAGAACTTCACACGTATTCCAGTTTAAATCCTGTATTTTTGGAGCAGTACGACCATGCGATGGATGGCTTGGATGAAGCGATTGTTTTCTATTCTGAAGATGCTTTAAAGATCAAACGGATGGACCCCATTTCTCCTGATCTGATTAAAGAAAAATTTAAAAATGAAAATCTGAATGTTTTTACCAACGCTGAAGAACTTCATGCTTATTGGGAATCATTGGATAAAACCCAGGGAGTTTATATGATGATGAGCTCGGGTAACTTTGGTGGATTGGATTTGACGAAATAAAAATTACAATATTAAAACTCCTCTTTTGAATCAAAAGAGGAGTTTTTATTGCTTAAATATCCGCAACAGAATTCAACATTTTCTGTTCCCAGACAGGATCTTTCGGATCAAAAAATAATCTTTTCCCGGTATCTAACGAACGGACAATATTCATTTCGTCTTCTGACAATTCAAAATCAAAAACATTGAAATTTTCTTCGATTCTTGACGGTGTCACAGACTTAGGAATTACGCAGAAACCTTCCTGTAAATGCCATCTCAGAATCACCTGAGCAACCGTCTTATGATGCTTTTCTGCAATATTTTTTAGATCCTGATTTTCCAAAAGTCCTGCATTACCATTCCCTAATGGACTCCAAGGCTGAGTGATGATATTATTTTCTTTATCATACATCTGAAGTTCTTTTTGCTGAAAAATCGGGTGCAGTTCTATCTGATTGATCACTGGAAGAACTGTCGAATTTTCTTTTAATTCCTCCAGTTTTTCAACCGTGAAATTGCAGACACCGATCGCTTTTATTTTGCCTTCCTGATGCAGTTCTTCCAATGCTCTCCAGGCACCCAGAAAATCCCCGAATGGCCAATGGATCAGATACATATCTAAATAATTCAGCTGCAGTCTGTCGAGCGTTCTCTGGAAAGCACTTTTTGCCTCCTCATAAACATGACTTTGAACCCAGAGTTTTGAAGTGATAAATAACTCGTTTCTGTCTACTCCACTATTCTTTATCGCATTTCCTACAGCCGTTTCATTTTGATAAATTGAAGCTGTATCGATCATTCTGTAACCAGTTTCAATTGCTTTAATTACGGCATTTTCACACTCTTCAAAATCCTCCATCTGCCATACTCCGAAACCTAAAGCCGGAATATCAATTCCGTTATTTAATGTTATTACAGGTTGTCCTGTGTATGTTTTTTGTTGCATAATTGCTTTTTTTATTTAATATGATATTATTTATTATAATTCCTGATTAATGAATTTTGCCCATAATCTTTCGGAACAAACCTTTGATATGGTCGATTTCATTCTTATATAGTGTCTGTTTTCTACACCCAAAATATAAAGTATTTATCAATTTTTTTTCACCTTCCCAAATTAATTGTACATCACCATTTTCAATTTCACTTTTACATAAAAAATCAGGAACCACCGCCAAACCGGTTCCGCCTTTCAGGCAACGAATGATTGAATTCAGATTGGGAACAATATAATTGGGCCTGAAATTGGGTTTATGTCCGAAATTCAGCAGCCAAAACTGGAATAGATGCTCCATATCTCCGGTTGTGCCATACCACTTTTCCTGTTTAAGCCAATCTTCAACTTTCTGAAAATCTTTGGCTTTTAAAACCTTATTAAAACTTTCTGCATCTACATTTTTTCCGCCCACTAAAACTATTTGTTCAGAAGAAAAAGCCTCGTGCTGTATATTGGGTGATGTACCTTTTTTCGGCGTTATGATTAAATCTAGAATACCTTTATCCAACTGATCAAGCATTTCAGGATATTCACCGAAACCGATAATTAAATTAAAATCCAAACTCGAAACATATTGCTCCAGAGTAGTCTGAAAGGTCTCAAAACACATTCCGACACTTATTGTAGGTGTAGATTTTTCCGTAGATTTTTGAAAGTTTTTTTCTACATCTTCCAGTTTCGTCAACGGTTCGGAAATCGCATTAAACAGCACTTTTCCTCTTTCTGTAGGAATCATTTTTCTCCCTGTCCGGTCAAATAATTTATAACCCACATAAGATTCTAATGAACCGAGATGAAGACTCACTCCGGGCTGTGATATAAATAATGAATCTGCCGCACCTGTTAAAGTTCCGGTTTTATAGATCGCTTTAAAGGTTCTGTACCATTCTAAATTAACCATTATTTTTTTGTGAATTGTGAATTTGCTTCTTCAATAAATTTTCTATTTTCAGATTGATAGCGTTTGTTCACGTGAAATTATTTTGTCAATTTCTTTTGACAAAGTTAGAATTAAGTTTTTAAAAATTGACATGTTTGCTATCATAATTATGATACATATATATAATTTATATTATTTTCGTTATACAAAACTCTACCATAACTTTGCATTATAAAATTTAAATATTTACAGAATGAAAAAAGTATTAATTATCAATGGTGGTCAAAATTTCGGACACTCAGGAGGAAAATACAACCAAACGATTGCAGAAAACACTTTAAAAGTTCTAAAGGAATTTGAAAATATCGAAGTTAAAATCACAAATATCAGCGAAGGTTATGATAAAAATGAGGAAGTAGAAAAGTTTGTATGGGCAGATTTTATTATTTACCACACACCGATTTGGTGGTTTCAGCTTCCCAATGGTTTTAAAAAATACATTGATGAAGTGTTTACAGCAGGTCATACAAAAGGTATTTATATGAGTGATGGAAGATCTTCGGACAATCCGAAAATTAACTATGGTACCGGCGGAATGCTTGGTGGAAGAAAATATATGATCACCACAAGCTGGAACGCACCAGAAACAGCTTTTACACTTCCCGGAGAATTTTTTAATGAAACCAATGTTGATACGGGAGCATTGTTTGGTTTTCACAGAATGAATGCTTTTGTCTCATTAGAACAAATGGAGAGTTTTCATTTTCATGATGTAGAAAAAAATGCAAACATCGAACGCGATATGAATCTGTACAGAGAACACCTTGCAAATGTTTTTGAAAAAGAATTAAAAACACAATTAGCTTCATGAGATCTATTTCATAGTAAGCAAAAGTAGACACAAAAAAAGCTCCTCATATCTGAGAAGCTTTTTTTTACAAATTTTCTATTGTTTAGAAACCTGCAAATGTGTCGTGATTGCAATTCTGTTCCACATATTAATGGTGACAATTGCCATAATAATGCTTTTAATTTTCTCTTCATCAAAAAGCTTGCTGGCTTTTTCGTAAGTTTCGTCAGTTAAACCGTTTTGACTGATCTGGGTTATTTCTTCGGTCATTGCGAGGATCAATTTTTCTTCTTCTGTGAAAAGATCGGTTTCTCTCCATGCATTAAGAAGGAAAAGTCTTTGTGCCGTTTCGCCATATTTTAACGCATCTTTTGTGTGCATATCCAAACAGAATGCACATTGGTTGATTTGTGAAGCACGAGTTTTTATCAGTTCTTTCTGAATGTTGGTTAATGATGTGGTTTGCAAAGACATTTCCAGATTGATCATTGCTTTGTAGGGTGCAGAATTTGCTGCGATGTTTACTCTTGAGTTCATTTTTATGATGTTTTAAATTTCTGATACAAATGTCATATTTAAAAATATCAAAAATCTTAAACTGGTTTAAGAACGTAATTTTGCTCTTATTTCGCTCAAATATTCTGGCGTAAAACCAAGGAAAGAGGCAATAAGATATTGTGGAATTCTCTGAATAAACCAAGGATATTGAGAACTGAAATGTACATACATCTCTTCTCTGCTCATCTCATGTAAAAAGCGTATTCTCCTTTCTGCAGCAGCATATGCTCTTTGATAAGTGATGCGGAAATACCGTTCCATTATAGGATGTTTCTCGAAGAGTTTTTCTTGAGACTTAAAATCTATCATCACTACAGAAGATTTTTCAACTGCCTGAATATTAAACTCTGTTTTTATCTGTTTTTCAAAAGCAAACGTGTCAGAAATCCACCAGTTTTCTATGGCAAATTCTGTGGTTTGCTCTACCCCTTTTTCATTAATGAAAAACTTTCGGAGACATCCTTCCAATACAAAATATTTGTATCTGCATATCTCTCCTTCAAGCATCAGATTATGTTTTTTCTTCACATCCAAGATTTGAAAATAAGAAAATATTGACGAAAATTCTTCGTCATCTATTTTTATAAACTTATCTAAATGTGCTTTGAAAGTTTCCATTTTTGAAATTGAATACTCAAACTTAACTTTATTTTTCTAGTTTTACAATCACAAAACAGGAAATCATGGAAATCATTGCTAAAATACTCATTGCCATTGTTGCTTTGGAACATATATATATTGTCTGGATGGAGATTTTTGCCTGGGAAACCAAAGGAAGAGAAGTGTTCAAGAAAGCTTTACCTGCAGAAATGTTTAAGCCTACGAAAGGTTTAGCGGCCAATCAGGGATTGTACAACGGTTTTTTGGCAGCAGGATTACTCTGGTCTTTCTTTATTGAAGATCCGAAATGGCAGACAAATGTTGCTTTATTTTTTTTAAGCTGTGTAGCGATTGCCGGAATTTATGGTGCGGTTTCAGCAACAAAGAAGATATTTTTTGTACAGGCTCTACCTGCCATTTTGGCAATTATTGCTGTTTTGTTGAAATCCTTTTAAAACTAATCATTTCCATTAATTTTTGTTTCATTTTTTCAGGTTTAAATTCTCCTTCATGGTAATATAGCAGCTTTTGATTTTGATCTAAAATAATCCACAACGGATAAACAGGTTGTTTTTTATTCCTCGATAAAGCCAAAGCCAGCTCATGAATTCCCGAATTCCCGTTGGGTAAATAATTAAATTCTCTACCATGAAAGCTGATTTTATCTTTTGTTTTTTCAGCTTCGAAATTGATGAAATAAAAATTTTCATTGATCATTTTTATCAATTCTTTTTCTTGATTCAATTTGAAAGATTCGATTTTACAAATGGAACACCAATCGGTATACAAATGAATAACAATTGGCTTTTTGTTCTCTGTCTGTATCTTTTCAAAATCTGAAAAAGTAACCGTTTTTAATTGCGAAAGACAAAAAAAAGGCACTAAAAATATCGTTAAAAAAAATACTAAACTTTTCATTTCAAATTATATTTAACACCAAAAAAACCTCTGATTCTTTGCATCGATGCATATCCATACGTTGTATCAAAAGTATAATGATTCGGATTATTGATCGGGTCGTTTACATTTTTATCAAACGGATCAAACGGCCTCATCAAAGGATTTTTCGGAGTAAAATTGAACAGATTTTTCACCCCGCAATACACTTCAAAACCAGAATCGAAACTTTTTGAGACCTGAATATTGGCTAAAGAATACAGCGGTGAATATTCCGGTCTGTAATCATTGGGTAAAACAGGTAATCGCATCGGTCCGTAAAACTGTCCGGTGAAATCTATCGCAAGATTATTCGGGAATTTATATGTTAAATTATAAGTTCCGCTCCATTTCGGGGCATGTAGCTGTCGGGATTTTTCCGTTTCTCCATCAAATTTTTGGTAAACATCCAAATAAGTGACGCCTAGATTTACACTCAACGGAAAACCAAAACTATAATCAAGATTCATAGAAGCACCTCTGGAAATTCCGTAACCCTGAAGATTGTCATAAATAATTTTTTGAGGATCCGCATCAAAATCACCTACAATCTTATTACTGAAATAGGTATAAAACGCAGAAGCATCTAAATTAATTAATCGTTCACCTGCAGGAATTTTCCAGACATAATTTAAATTTCCGTTAATGGATTTTTCCGGTTTTAAATTAGATTGAATCACAACTTCACGCGAACCCGTCAAAGCAGCATGATCTTCTGTAAATAAGTTTACAACCCTGAAACCTGTTCCAAAATTAATCCTAAGAGTATGGTAAGGATTGGGAGAAAATTTCCAGGCAAATCTCGGCGAATGTACTGAATGGTGGATTTTGTCATAATCAAATCTATAACCGAAAAGCAAAGTGTTTTTTTCATTAATATCCCATTGATCCTGAATAAATGCTCCGAGAATTGGAGATTTCATCGGATCATTTGTGATTCCGTCTGCAGATAAAGTTCCGGGAGTATTATCGTCATAAAATGTCTTTTTATATGTCACACCTACAATAAAATCATGGTTTCCCATTTTTTTATCCCAATAGGTTTGCGCAAAGGCTACTTTCTGTGTTGCTTCAAAGGGATTGCTTCCGTAAAAAGAGTCCTGATCATGAAAATTGTACGAAAACTGGGTTATAATATTCTCTTTCATCGGCCACTGATACATCCCGAAAGCTTCTACCCTGTTTGTATAAATGCTTTCTCCATAGATCTCACTGCTTCCCCGGTAAGTTCTGTCCCATTGCATTTCCCCGCCTATCCGGTCTTCATATAAATATCTCAAAGCAAAGCTTGCCATCCTGTTTTCTTTTCGCTGAAAATTCCACTTATTAAAAACCGAAACTCTGTTTTGAAGAGCAGCATCAGTGAAATTATCCTTATTCTGATCTATTTTTTCGTTAAAACTAAAATAATTTAAACTTAACAATGACGCCGTATTTTTACCTGTATTAAATTTTGTTGAAAGATCGACATTATGTTCTGCCCAACTTGTAGTCATCAGATTCACACTCAATTTTGGTGCACTCAACGCATTTTTTGTGATGATATTGATGACCCCGCCCATCGCTTCTGATCCATACAAAGACGAAGCCGGCCCCTTCACAACCTCTATTCTTTCTATTAAACTGTTGGGAATCCCGCTTAAGCCATAAACGGTGGAGAGTGAACTTACAATAGGCATTCCGTCAATCAAAATCATAGTATAAGGTCCTTCCAGACCATTAATGTGTATATCTCCTGTGTTACAGACCGAACAGTTTAATTGTGGCTGAACTCCATTCACCATTGCAATGGCTTCAAAAACACTCGGCGTAGGATTTTTCTGGAAAAATTTCTGACTGTAAATTTCCACAGCAACCGGACTTTTAGATTTGCTTACAGGTTTTATACTTCCTGTAATCACAACATCGTCAATCACTTTTATTCTTTCTTTTTTTTCAGGAATTTTCACAGAATCAGATTCCTTATTTAAAGCTAAACTGTCCGTTTGCTGAGATAAGCAAAAGCCTGATATAAAAACACCTAAAAAAAATATTCGCCTCATGAAAATAAATTGTTAGACAAAACTAACAATAATTCTCGAAACAAAAAACTTTATGCCTAAACTCCTTGAAATTAATTCACCAAAAATTATTAAATTTGATGAAATTCCAGATAAAAGTAAAATGAGATATAATCAAGAAGGGAATATCCCTCAGAAACGACATACGGTTTTCAAATCTCCTGAAGATAAATTCTATTACGAACAGCTCTTTGGCACGGAAGGCTTTCACGGGATCTCTTCTTTGCTGTATCATGTTCACCGCCCGACTCAAATCAAATCAATCGGTGTTGCAAAAGACGTAACTCCAAAGATTGCCGTTGACAAAAACGTGACCCCAAGAATGTTTAAAGGAATGAATGTCACTCCTGAAGATGATTTTATGGACAGCCGAAAGTTTTTGATGGTCAATAATGACCTGAAAATGGGATTATCGAAGCCCAGAAAATCAATGGATTATTTCTATAAAAATGCAGAATGTGACGAGCTTCTATTTGTTCATGAAGGAACCGGAACTTTAAAAACATTTGTCGGAAATCTTGAGTTTTCTGTTGGAGATTATCTGATTATTCCGAGAGGAACAATCTATCAGGTGGAATTACAATCTGATAACACCATATTTTTTGTGGTAGAAAGCCACTCACCCATTTATACACCGAAGCGTTACAGAAACGAGTTCGGACAGCTTTTGGAGCATTCTCCGTTCTGTGAAAGAGACATTATTACACCAACCTTTGTACAGCCAAAAGACGAAAAAGGAGAATTTTTAATCAAAGTTAAAAAGGAAAATCTGATCACAGATTTCATCTACGCAACGCATCCATTTGATGTAGTGGGTTGGGACGGATATTTTTATCCTTTTAAATTTAATATTAAAAACTTCGAACCGATAACAGGAAGAATTCATCAGCCACCACCGGTGCACCAGACTTTCGAGGCGCACAATTTTGTAGTTTGCTCGTTCTGTGCAAGAATGTATGACTACCACCCGCTGGCAATACCGGCACCTTATAATCACTCAAATATTGACTCTGATGAAGTTTTGTTTTACACGGAAGGTGATTTTATGAGCCGGAATCATATCGATCTGATGGATTTTACGCTTCACCCGGGCGGAATCGTGCACGGTCCTCATCCCGGAGCGATGGAAAGAAGCATCGGCAAAAAATTTACTGAAGAATACGCGGTAATGGTTGATCCTTTCCGTCCTTTGAAAATCACTGAAGAAGCGATGAAAGTAGAAGACCCGTCTTATAAAACTTCATGGCTGGAAAGTGAGGATCATAGTATGGAAGACCGTTCTCAGGAGTAAGCATCTCTGATACAATAACTTATCTGCTATATATAATTAAAAGAACTGAATGACACACCTTTCAGTTCTTATTATATTAAAAATCAGACTTAATTTGTAAATGAATATGTATGACAGCAGATAACTGTTAAAACGGAAAATTTTATTCAATTGAAATTAGAAAAATCTTCGTTAATAGTCTAAGGAATAGGCTAGAAAGAGTGTCCAGTGAAAAATTTGAACGATAAAACACGCAATGAAGAATAAATTAAATTAAAAAACCGTATATTTAATAAAAATAAGAAACGCTTATCAAAATTAAAATCCTTTGGCAATCTTTTTGCTGAAATTTCATATTAAATACCACACATTTGAAGACCATATATAATTCGATAAAAGATGAAGTTACAAAACATCCAAAAATTCAGGATTCAGTTTTAGGAAATGTACAAGAATGGAAAAGAAGTCATTATATAATTCTTTCAGAAATCATTAAAGAAGAGCTGGCTTTATCAAACGAACTTAAAGATGATAAAAAATTTGAAATTGGGAACACTATTTCACATATCACCCTGCAGCGTTTTTTTGAAAATGATTACCAGGATAAAACCCACAATGATTTACGATTTCTCAAAACATTAGATAAAATATGTATATTTTTAGGATTCAAAGATCTTAATTCCTACATACACCATATTAAAAATTCAGTTGGAGATAGAGAACTGAATGACGACAATTTTTCGACTGATATCGTTTATAAATACTGTTCCACCGTTTTTGAATTATATAAAAATTTTCCCGCTTTAAAGCTGGAATTTTTTAAGGATCTCGTATTTGACAATTCTCCATTTCTCGAAAGAGCATCAGAATTTAGCCGTGAGCTCTGTGACAGACAGTTTGAGTTGGTTACAAAAAACAATCGCTCAAATTTTGAAGTATTTGACATTCATATCGTGACTGATGAACCTGAAAAAAAAATACTGGAAACACAGGAATTTTGGAATCTTTTGTTTAAAGTGGGAGAAACCGGTGAAGAACATTTTGTAAATCAGCTCAATACCCAAATTTATTTTATCCGCAAAATAGATAATGTGTGGAAAATTTGGGATAATTACAATCCGGATGCAGGAAGATTAAATAATAAAAAGTAAAAGCCGTAATTAATTACGGCTTTCCTCTAATTTGAATAATTTTTTTTCGACATCAAGTTTCTAGTACAAATGTATAAAATAAATCAAATAAACAATAGACTTAAATATACTTAAATAAACATTTATTTCTATTAGCAATAATGAAACCGATTGCGCAACAATAATGTTTTTAATTATTTACAAGAATTTTGTAATTTGCAAACTATTAAATAAAAGTAAAAATAGAAAATATGTCAACACTTACATTTGCCGAAAAAATTGCTCAGGCTGAGAATTTTTTGCCGATTAATGGTACAGATTACATTGAGTTTTATGTAGGGAACGCTAAGCAGGCCGCACATTATTATAAAACTGCATTCGGTTTTCAGTCGGTTGCCTACGCGGGCCCCGAAACCGGAGTGAGAGATCGTGCATCTTATGTGCTTCAACAAGGAAAAATCAGGTTAATCTTAACTACAGGCCTTAAATCTGATTCACCAGTCAGCGAACATGTACGAAAACACGGCGATGGAGTGAAAATTTTGGCACTTTGGGTAGATGACGCATATTCTGCATTTGAAGAAACTACTAAAAGAGGTGGGAAACCTTATTTAGAGCCAGTAACCCTGAATGATGAGCACGGTGAAGTAAAAATGTCCGGCATTTACACTTACGGAGAAACCGTTCATATGTTTATCGAAAGAAAAAATTATACAGGCCCGTTCATGCCTGGCTACCAGAAGTGGGAAAGCGATTACAAACCCGAAGAGGCAGGTTTATTATATGTGGACCATTGCGTAGGAAATGTTGGCTGGGACAGAATGATACCAACCGTTGAATGGTACGAAAAAGTAATGGGCTTTGTCAATATTCTTTCATTCGATGATAAGCAGATCAATACAGAATATTCTGCTTTGATGTCTAAAGTGATGTCAAATGGAAACGGTTTTGCAAAATTCCCGATCAATGAACCGGCTGAAGGAAAGAAAAAATCACAGGTAGAAGAGTATCTTGATTTCTACGAAGGTGAAGGGGTACAGCATATTGCCGTTGCTACAAAAGATATCATCCATACTGTTACCGAACTTAAAAAACGTGGTGTAGAATTCCTTTCTGCTCCACCGGAAGCATATTATAATATGGTTCCTGAAAGAGTGGGGCATATTGATGAAGATCTTAAAAAACTTCAGGATTTAGGAATTTTGATTGATCATGATGAGGAAGGTTATTTGTTGCAAATCTTTACAAAACCGGTAGAAGACCGCCCTACTCTTTTCTTTGAAATCATCGAAAGACATGGTGCACAAAGCTTCGGTGCCGGTAATTTTAAGGCACTTTTTGAAGCGTTAGAAAAAGAACAGGAAAAAAGAGGTAATCTATAATTATTCAACCAAATACAGAGTTTTGTCAGGATGCAGATCTTGACAAAACTTTTTTATAAACACAAGCTTATGAGAAAATTATTCATCTGTGCATTATTTTTTATCGGTATTTTACCGAAAGCACAAAATTATGCAGCAATAAACGGAATTATTGATCGCCTAGAAGAAAGAAAAGGTATTAACCAGCATCTTGAAAATGTAAGTATTGATAACAAGAAATTTGTTCTTGTAAAAGATTTTGAAGATCATACAGAGAGAAGTTTCATCATTTTGAAAGGAAAAGATGCAACGTATGTAGAAATGTTCGACGATAAGGCAACCGGGAAAAGTACTTCGAATGTGTTTTCGGGAGATATTATCCGGAAAAAGAACATTATTTCATTAAGAGCAGATAAACTTGAGAATAAAAAAATCCCGATTCCCGTTGCAAAGACACTACTCCTGACCAAACAGAAAGAAATTATTTACCTTATTGACATCAATTCCAGAGAGCGTTGGATTGATGAAGAATCTTATACCAAAAAAACCAAATAATCGCACTTTAAAAACTTACTTTTAAATTTTTTACATCAAACTATCCAATTATGAAATCATTTGTAGAATATAATTCAGATTCAGACTTTTCAATACACAATATTCCTTTTGGGGTAGCGGTGTTTAACAAAGAATTTATCGCCTGCTGTACAAGAATCGGTGATCGGGTGATTGATCTTGCCCTTTTGTACGATCTTTCATATTTTGAAGAAATCGAAGGATTAGACGAAAACGTTTTCGAAGCATATACTTTAAATGAGTTCATTGAGCTGGGGAAACCTGTTACCAATGCTATCCGTCTTAAAATTCAGGAATTATTACAAGAAGGTTCTATTTTAGATAAGGATGAGAAAACCATTGAAGATGCATTTTACGATTTAGATCAAGTAAAAATGATTATGCCTGTTCATATTCCGAACTATACAGATTTTTACAGCAGCATTGAGCATGCAACCAATGTTGGAAAGATGTTCCGAGATCCCTCAAACGCTTTGTTACCCAATTGGAAGCACCTTCCGGTAGGTTATCACGGAAGAGCATCTTCAATTGTGGTTTCAGGAACTGATATCAACCGTCCAAAAGGCCAGATGAAACCTGCAGATGCTGACAAACCTGTATTCGGACCTTGCAAACAGCTGGATTTTGAATTGGAAATGGCTTTCATTATCAATCAGAATACAGAAATGGGAGAAAGTGTTTCTACAAAAGATGCTGAAGACGCAATTTTCGGAATGGTGGTTTTCAATGATTGGTCAGCAAGAGACATTCAGTCTTGGGAATATGTTCCGTTGGGACCATTTTTGGGTAAGAATTTCGGTTCATCCATTTCGCCTTGGGTAGTTACTTTAGAAGCTTTAGAACCATTCAGAACCACTTCCCCATCGCAAGAGCCGGAAGTTTTGGATTATTTAAAATTTGAAGGAGATAAAAATTACGATATCAATCTTGAAGTTTATCTTCAGCCAGAAAACGGTGAAGAAAACCTGATCTCAGAAAGCAATTACAAATACATGTACTGGAATATGACTCAGCAATTGGCTCATCATACCATAAACGGCTGTAATCTGGAAGTTGGTGATCTATACGCAAGCGGTACGATCTCAGGGAGTGACCCAAAATCCTTTGGTTCAATGCTTGAACTTACCTGGAGAGGACAAAATCCTATCACACTCAACAACGGACAAGAAAGAAAATTTATTGAGGATAACGATACCGTGACCATGAAAGCATGGGCTGAAAAAGGCGGAATTAGAGTTGGTTTCGGTGAGGTTTCCGGTAAAATTATTCCGACTAAATAATTTAAATAAACATTCAGATGCTTCGACTTCGTTCAGCATGACATCGCTACAAACATACTGCTAATTACAGTTAATATGAGAAATGTCCTGCTGAGCTTGTCGAAGCATCTTTCTTTAAAATAATTTGAATACTTAAGTTAGTTAAGTGCTAAAACAAAAACATGAAAACAGTAATTCCATCCGAAATATCTCCCGTACAACTACAAACCATTATGCAGACTGCCGTTTCACCGCGTCCTATTGCATTGGCTTCGACCGTTGACAAAGAAGGCAAAAGTAATTTATCGCCGTTCAGTTTTTTTAATATGTTCAGCACGGTTCCTCCGATTTTGATTTTTTCGCCATCAAGAAGAGTCCGAGACAATACCACAAAACATACGTTGGAAAACGTTTTGGAAGTTCCTGAAGTTGTCATTGGTACGGTTAATTTCCCCATTGTACAGCAAATCTCGTTGGCTTCCACGGAGTATGGTGACGGCGTTAATGAATTTATCAAGTCCGGATTGACAATGAAAGATGCAGACTTGGTGCAGCCAAAATTAATTATAGAATGTCCTGTCAATTTTGAATGTCAGGTTTTAGAAGTAAAATCTTTGGGCGATCAGGGAGGTGCAGGAAATTTGGTGATTTGCGAAGTTAAAAAAATCCATATCAGAGAAGAATATCTGAACGAAGAGGGAAATCTAGATCAGGCAAAACTAGACATGGTTGCACGTTTAAGCGGAAACTGGTATTCGAGAAATAATGAAAACAATCTGTTTGAAGTTCCCAAACCTTTGGTTACAAAAGGAATCGGTTTTGATTTGCTACCAAATGCCATAAAATATAGCAAAGTCTTTACAGGAAACGATCTGGGAATGCTTGCCAATGTAGAAGTTTTACCTTCTGAAGATTGTTATTCCGATGAAAATATTCATCTGAAAGCTCAGAAATTATTATTGGAAAATAAGATTGATGAGGCTTGGAGGATTTTAGTTAAATGATTTACTATTCTTAAAAACTTTAGATTTATTATATTTAACCACCCCGTCAAAAATTCTTTCGAATTTTCGCCACCCCTCCATTGTAGGGAATTCTCGCACGTTTTTTTGTTATTCATTCACAATTTTATCATTGATAAATTGAATACATTTTTCAATAACCGTGTTTAGATCTTCGGGCAATTCAGTTTCTGTCCATGGTTCTGTTGCTCCGAATGTGTGGTTGCCGTTTTCGATTAAAAATAATTCTGAATTGGGATTTAAAATATGTAAATGTTCTGCATTTTTCACATCAACGCCTTCATCGGAAGTTCCATGAATTATCAAAACATGTGCTTTTGACATTTCCATTGATCTTTCTGCATCAAAACGGTGCTCGCTATTTTTAAAATCTTCAAAAAATTGGTAGTAATGTGGCATTTCCTGTTTTGTACGGGCATTTTCAATATAATAAACTCCTTTAGCTTCCCATTCTGCAAGACCTTCATCTTTGGGAAAACGCTCTAAACTGTCTACACTGGCCAATGTGACCAAAGCATTAATTCTCTCATCCTCACAGGTTTTTACAATAGAAATTCCACCGCCTCTGCTGTGGCCAATAAGAATTACTTTCTGATCATCAACTTGTGGATCCTTGCTAAAATGATCAATGACCACTCCTAAATCTGACAATTCTTTTGTATAGTTATTATTTCCGAAAGCCTCCAAATCATCAAACCCTATTGGATTGATCAGTGTTGTTCCGTTGTGTGAAAAATTAAATTTCACAAAGAAAAGTCCTGCTTCAGCAAATTTCTCAGCCATTAAATTCCAGGAACCCCAATCTTTATATCCTTTGTAACCGTGAACAAAAATCACCAATGGTAATTTCTTATCTGATTTTAAATAATAAGTGTCAGCAAGGAAATCTTTGGTTTCCGGATTTGAAAGTATGATATTTTCATTTTTAGTGATATCCATATTTTGTTTTTTAAATTTCGCAGATGTAATCTTAAAATTCTAAAGGAATAAATAATTTTCATTCTAAAATAGTGTAAATAGAATGAAACACAAAGTAAAATCTTATTTTTGCGTTATGTTGGATTTACGAACAGTTACAGTAATGCGTTATATTCTTCCGTTGCGGGAGGGCGGTTCGCTTCCTGCTTTGGCAGAAGCTGATGATGATTTTAAATATGTTTTAAAATTTCGTGGTGCAGGTCATGGAGTAAAAATGCTGATTTCTGAGCTTTTAGGTGGGAAAATCGCAGAAGCTTTAGGTTTACAGATTCCAGAACTGGTTTTTGCCAATCTTGATGTGGATTTTGGCAGAACAGAAGCTGATGAAGAAATTCAGGATCTACTGAAGCTTTCGGAGGGTTTAAATTTAGGATTACATTATCTTTCAGAATCGATTGCATTTGATTCAAATATTAAAGTTGAACCTCTTTTAGCTTCGAAAATTGTCTGGCTGGATGCTTTTATTACCAATATTGACCGTACTTTTAGGAATACCAATCTTCTGATGTGGCATAAAGAATTGTGGGTTATTGATAATGGTGCCTCATTTTATTTTCACCACTCTTGGCAAAATTTTGATGTTGCTGCGAAGACCCCGTTCAAATATGTAAAAGACCATGTTTTACTTCCGCAGGCCACAATGTTGGATGAAGCTGAAAAGTTTGCCCATGAAGTTTTAAATGATGAGGTTTTCAGAGAGATCGTCAATTTGATCCCGCAAGATTGGTTACATTGGAACGATGCTGAAGAAAGCCCGGACGAGATCCGTGAGGTGTATTTTAACTTTATGAAAACACGATTAGAAAATTCTCAAATCTTTGTAAACGAAGCCAAAAATGCAAGAGGATAAAATATACGAATACGCCGTAATTCGCCTGGTGCCAAAGGTTGAAAGAGAAGAATTTTTCAACATAGGGCTTATCATGTTTTCAAAAAAAGAAAAATTTATACGGGTGGAATTTTATCTTTGTCCAGATAAATTTAAGTTAATCAAAAGCAAACTCGATTATGATGATATCATTCATAATCTTGAAAGTTTTCAGAAAATTGCCAATGGTGCAAAAGACGGCGGGCCGGTTGCCGAGATGGAAATTCCGGAACGTTTCCGCTGGCTGACTGCTTTGAGAAGCGCAGTTGTACAAACCTCAAGACCTCATCCCGGAAAATCTAAAGACCTGGAAGAGACTTTTGGTAAACTTTTTGAGGAGTTAGTAAAATAACACCTATTCAAAAATATTTTATGAATTTAGCAACTAGCAATATAAATATCTACAGGTTTTTTCTAAACCTGTTTTTTATTTTCTTTATTTCAGCATCCCTATTTGCACAAACCGAAAAAAGCACCCTTCTTCAGGAAAAAACGGCTGTTTCTGAAAATATTACTTATAAGAAAGACGGTACGGGTAAAGATCTTCTCTTAGATATTTATAAACCCAGAAAATCTACCGGGAAAATACCGGTTGTCATTTTTTTGCATGGCGGAGCTTGGGCGCTCGGCGACAAAGTAATTGCTCCGGATAATTACATCGAACAAACCATTTTAAAACTTACTGAAAAAAATTATGCTGTTTTAAGTGTCAATTATCGTTTGGTAAGTGAGGACATCCACTTTCCGGGTCCGATAGAAGATTCAAAAGACGCAGTAAGATGGGTAAGAAAAAATGCAGAAAGATATGGTTTTGATTCAGAGAATATTGGCTTTTGGGGAGTTTCTGCAGGTGCACATCTTTCATTGCTTTCCGCATACACTTCGGATAATGAATTTGTTGGAGATCCAGAACTTGCTAAATATTCCGGCAAGGTCAATTATGTAGTTGATAATTTTGGACCTACAGATATCAACAGACTTCTTCATACCAGAGCGCCAAAACCTTTATTGTTTATTGTTGGTTTAATTGCCGAAAAAATCATTGATATCAGATCAAAAATCGCAAAAGGAATGACAGGATATGATATAAAAACAGACCGGAAAAAAGTGATAGAATTTTGTAAAACGATCTCTCCTATTAACTACACTCAAAATACCGTTCCTACCTTAATCCTGCATGGAAATAAAGACAAAGTAGCACCTATAAGACACTCTAAAAGACTTGTAAAAATGCTTAAAAAGGCTAATACAGAAAATGAATTAATCGTTGTAGAAAAAGGTGATCACGGTTTCAGAACTACTGATAAGATGTATCAAAATGAGTTGAATGATGCGATGGTAAATTTTATCATTGCTCATAAAAAATAAACGAATTGGGAGGCTTTATTACAGGAATTTTACTTTTAAATTCAAATTCTCGTTGAGTTTCTATAAGTTTTAAAGTTTTTTTTGTTTTATAAATCCAATCAGCAAAATTTACTAACGATTTTGGTAAATGGTGACTATGAACTTTTATATTCTTATGTAATCCGTCTTTTTTAATAAAAAAGCTAAAGTATTCACCATCTGAATATTTTTCAAAATATAGAGTATCGAAACTTTTAAAATTGGTATTATTAATAAAACTATCAAACTCCTTTTTTTGCTGCTTATTGAGTTGAGAAATATAATTTGTTTCGCTTAATGGATGTTTCGAATCATCTGATGACCAATTTTGCCTAATAAAAACAGAATCGTTATTAGGATTAAATTTTATAGAAAAATCTGTTTCAAAAGTATTGTCAAATGAAAAATCAAATTCATCATAATCTTGTTTTTTACAACTTACGAGTAAAAATAAGAGTGATAAAATAGAAATTATTTTTTTCATTACACTAAAATTATCTAAAACTATATCTTCGTCAATTTAGCATATTTTAAAATCAAATTCTTTTCACCTTCGTGCAGGAAAACCACTTTTGCTTTGATATTCTGAGGATCAGTTCCGTCTAAGAATTTAACTTCACCGATACCGAAACGATCATGTCTTACCTTGTCTCCCACCTCGATATCCTGCGAAGAAGCCCCGCTTGGATTGATAATTTTTGCGGTACTTACGGGTTTTAATTTTCTCGGCTCGGCAATGGGCTTCTCATTTTCAGATCTTGCAATGGTTTTCTTTTCCACTTTTTTGAAGCTCCTCATTTCGGAAGGATGTTCATCAAAAATATTGGAAGTAATCCCTGCATTATTGATAAATCGGCTCTCAATAGCGGGATTTAATAATTCTAAATATTGCTCATCAACTTCACTCAAAAATCTTGAAGGTTCGGCATCGGTAATTTTCCCCCATTGAAAGCGTGAAACTGCGTATGAGAAGAATGCCTGCTTTTCAGCTCGGGTTAACGCAACATAAAATAAACGTCTTTCTTCTTCCAAATCTTCACGGGTCGCAGAACTCATAAAACTCGGAAACAGGTTTTCTTCTAATCCCACCAAATGCACAACAGGAAATTCTAAACCCTTAGAAAGGTGGATCGTCATCAGAGAAACCATATCTTCTCCGTCATCCTTTCTTTGGGTATCGGCAGAAAGTGCAATATTTTCAAGGAAATTAGGCAAGCTAGGATCGCCGTCTTCTAACTGCATTTGTTCTTCAATAAAGCCCTGCATCGAGTTCATTAATTCCTGAACGTTTTCTACACGCGAAACTCCTTCCGGAGTCTGATCGTCTTTTAAAAATTTAATCAAACCGCTTCGCTTTGCCACTTCCATTGCAACGCTGTATGCTGTTTCTGTTTTAAGCAAGACCTGAAATGCTTTGATCATTGACCAAAAATCGCTCAGTTTGGTTAAAACTCCATTGTTGAATTTCAATTGCGGCGCATACATTCCTAAATTATCCAAAACTTTTGACACCGGAATGTTTTGTGAATCTGCAAAAACAATTAATTTATTTTGTGTCGTTTCACCAATTCCCCGGGTTGGATAGTTGATGATCCTCATTAACGCTTCAGAGTCATTTTCATTTACCAAAAGACGAAGATATGCAATAAGATCTTTCACCTCTTTTCTTTGATAAAATGACAGACCGCCGTAGACTTTGTACGGAATATTTTTTCTTCTCAAAGAGTCTTCAAATGCTCTGGTCTGGGAGTTGGTACGGTATAAAATAGCAAAATCGCTGAATTTTTTCTGCTCTCTGTTTCTCAGTTCCCAAATATTTCCGGCCACGAAATTGGCTTCATCGGCATCAGATAGCGAACGGTAAACTTTTATTTTTTCACCTTCTTCGTTCTCACTAAAGACATTTTTCTTAAACTGCTGAAGGTTTTTGGAAATTACCACATTGGCAGCATTCACGATATTCTGCGTAGAACGGTAATTTTGTTCGAGTGAAACCGTCATGGCATCAGGATAATCTTTTTTGAAATTTAAAATATTATAAATATTCGCACCACGGAAAGAGTAAATCGACTGTGCATCATCGCCTACTACGCAAATATTTTCAAATTTTGAAGCTAAGGCTTTCACAATTAAATATTGAGAATGATTGGTATCCTGGTACTCATCTACCAAAATATATCGGAATCTGTCCTGGTATTTTGCTAAAACTTCAGGAAATCTTGTCAGCAATTCGTTAGTTTTCAGCAACAAATCATCAAAATCCATTGAGCCGTTTTTGTAGCAGGCTTCTACATATTTTTCATAAATCTTCCCGATGAATTTCATGTTGGCTTTTTCGTCAGCTTCCATTAATTCAGGATTGTTGTAGTATGCTTTTACGGTAATCAGATTATTTTTATAATTGGAAATTCTTGCCTGTACTTTTTTAGGCTTATACAAATCGGCATCAATATTCATATCTTTCAGCACTTTCCTGATGACATTTAAGGAATCCTGCTGATCATAAATCGTAAAGTTAGAAGGATAACCGAGATAATGCGCTTCACTTCTGAGGATTCTTGCAAAAACTGAGTGAAAAGTTCCCATCCAAAGACTTCTTGCATTGCTTTGTCCGACTACTTTTGCGATACGTTCCTTCATCTCTTTTGCTGCTTTATTGGTAAAGGTCAACGCCAGAATATTGAAAGGATCGATACCATTGGTAATCAAATGCGCAATCCGCATGGTAAGTACACGCGTTTTACCGGAACCCGCTCCTGCAAGCACCATGAGAGGTCCTTGTAATGAGGTAACGGCTTCGAATTGTGGTTCGTTGAGTCCTTTCAGATAATCCATACTGCAAAAAATTTGGGAACACAAAAATAGTGTATTATAAGGAGAATTCAAATGACGAATTTACATCTTGAAATTTAGAATTTCTGAATAAGATATTAGAATTTAAAAAAAAATCAGCAAAAAATTCTGCTGATTGATGATCTATTGTAAGTTTTGAAATTTATTTGGCATACGTTTTCAGTCGATCAACCATATCACCCAGGTCAAAAGGTTTTGCAATAAAAGCATCTGCACCGGCATCTAACGCAGACTGCTCCAAACCGCGGCTTGCTGACATAATCAAAACCGGAATATCTTTAAGGTTTTCATCAGCTTTGATCTCTTTACAGATATCTCTGCCATCTTCGCCAGAAAGCCACATATCCATTAAAATCACATTGGGTTTTGAATCGGGATTCAAAGTCTTGAGCATGTCTGAACCTTTATAAAATTTCTCAATCTCAAACCCTTCAAAATCAAGCATCATTTCTATAGAATCAACGATTGCAGGACTGTCATCTACCACTAAAACTTTTGTCTGACTAGGCATTTTGTTGTACGTTTTTATTTTTTGGAATTTCGAAACAAAAATCAGACCCTTTTTCTTCTGCCGACAATACGTAAATGCGTCCACCAGACCTTTTGATGATTTCAGATGATATATACAAACCAAGACCCAAACCAGGAAATGTATGTTCCTTTGAGTCGCTCACTCTGTAATATTGTTCAAAAACCTTGGCTTGCTTGTCTTGAGGAATTCCTATTCCGAAATCTCTCACACTGAAGGAGACCACATTGCCTTTCAGTTCTGTGGATATCTCGACTTTGTCTGCATTTGGAGAGTATTTTGTAGCATTACTGATCAGATTACTCATGACCTGTGAAATACGGTGGCGGTCTGCATTAACCATTCCGACTGTGGATTGATTAAGAATTATTCTGTGCCTTGAAGTCATCTGCTGTTCGGCGACAATTTCTTCGGTGAGCAGATCAAAATCAAATTCCGTTTCATTAAGCTGAATTTTTCCGTTCTGAATTTTGGTAACGTCCAACAGATCGCTGATCAGACTCGTCAATAAGTCAATCTGACCATCCATTTTTGCAGCGACTTCGGCATTTTTTAAATCATTCTTTTTAACAAGATTTTTCTCTATAAACTGAGTGTAAATTTTTAAACTCGTCAAAGGTGTTTTCAGCTCGTGACTGGCAATTCCTAAGAAATTATCTTTCTGTGTCTGCAGCTGTTTAAAATCATCAATATCTGTAAAAGTACCTATCCATTGTTTTACACTTCCGTTTTCATCAAAAGCGGGAACTGCTCTTCCCAGAAACCATCTGTACACTTCAGGTTTCCCGGGATCAATGAATTGGTATTCCATTTCAAAAGGCTTTCCTTCTTTTACACTTTCTGCCCAAAGGATTTCTACATTCTCGTAAACACCCGGTTTCATCACTCTTTTAACGCCAGCTGCAGGATCTTCATCTTTTTCAAATCCTGTATATCTGTACCAGTTATCATTCATATAAGTGATTTTTCCGTCTTTATCTGATGTCCACACAAACTGTGGCATAGAATCGGCCAGATCTCTGAATTTCTCTTCTCTTTCTTGAATTTCTTTTCGTGCGGTAACTAAATCTGTAACATCAACCGCCATATTGTGAATAGCATAGACTTCACCGGCAGAATTTTTTAATGGCTTATATGAAAAATTAAAATAGTAGCTCTGAAGCTTACCATCAACCACCAAATCTACGCGGTCTTCAGTAGCGGTGTACGTCTTTCCTGTTTTAAAAATATCTTTTAGAATACCGATAAAAGGCTGTCCCTCAAGCTCAGGCAAAGCATCTTCGAGTTTTAATCCTATTACAGAAGCATCTTTCCCCCATGTTTTGAGCATAAGATCATTGGCGAGCTCAATATATAAATCGTCTGTGCGATAAATGGCAATAGAATAGTCTGATTTTTTTATCAGATCCTCAAATCTGTATTCACTTTCTTTCAGCTTTCTTTCAGAGATGACCTGATCGGTTACTTCTGTTGCAACTACGCTTACCCCAATAATTTTGTGGTCTTCATTAAAAACCGGAGCATAAATGAAATCGAAAAAATATTCTTTTAAGTTTCCTGATTTTTCCAGGAAAACAGGAAGTTTATTTCCGTTAAAAATTTCTCCTTTAATATAGACATTGTCAAAGATTTCTACGAAACCCTGAGATTTGATTTCCGGAAGCGCTTCAAATAGAGGCTGACCAACCACAGAAGCATCTTTTCCCCATAATTCAAGCATCATTGGATTGGCATTGTGTATAATAAGATCATCACCAACCAGCAGACACATCGCGACCGGAGCCTGGCTGAATAATGTAATCAATGAATCCGGTGAAACATTCTTTTCTAAAAAACTTTTCATGAAAATCGATGGAATTGAGTTTTTAAATTTAGTTCTTAAAATGTGAGAACTTTATGATTGAAATCAAATTCAGATTCCAACTTTTAAAACTACAAAATTTTCTTAAAAATTTGTAACAATTAATGTATTTTTGGTACTCATTGACAAAACAATTTCTATTTATGAAAAAACGACTTCTTAGCGTTGCAGCTGCTGCTTTTTTTGGAGTAATGCTGAATGCACAACAAATCAAATTCGAAGAATATGATTTACCAAACGGTTTACACGTAATTCTTCATCAGGATAATTCAGCACCGGTAGTAACTACAGGTGTGATGTATCATGTAGGTGCAAAAGATGAAGTGATAGGAAGAACAGGTTTTGCTCACTTTTTTGAGCACCTATTATTTGAAGGAACTCCTAATATCAAAAGAGGAGAATGGTTTAAAATCGTTTCTTCAAACGGTGGACAAAACAATGCAAATACTACCAACGACAGAACGTATTATTACGAAACTTTCCCGTCAAATAACGAGCAATTGGGTCTTTGGATGGAAGCTGAAAGATTACGTCATGCAGAAATCAACCAGATTGGTGTAGATACACAAAGAGAAGTAGTAAAAGAAGAAAAGAGACTGCGAATGGATAATCAGCCTTATGGAAATCTTTTCACAACAGTACAAAAAAATCTTTTCACCAATCACCCTTACAACTGGCCGACTATCGGTTCTATGGAAGATTTGAATGGAGCAAAACTGGAAGAATTCAAAGCTTTTTATAAAAAATATTACGTTCCGAACAACGCAACTTTGGTTGTAGCAGGAGACATCAAACCTGAACAGACCAAAAAATGGATTCAGGAATACTACGGTGGAATTCCTAAAGGAACTGTTTATCCTAAAAACTTCCCGAAAGATACTCCTATCACTCAGGAAAAAGAAGTAACAGCAACTGATCCGAATATCCAGCTTCCTGCTTATGTTTTCGCATACAGAACTCCAGCGAACAAAGAAAAAGATGCTTATATACTAGATATGCTTTCTTCTTACCTGAGCAGCGGAAAATCTTCAGTTTTATACAAAAAATTAGTAGATCAGGAGAAAAAAGCGCTTCAGGTACAGGCTTTCAACCAAGGCCTTGAAGATTACGGTATTTTTGCATTCTTTGCAATCCCGATGGGAGCTACTACGAAGCAGACTTTACAGGCGGACATTGATGCTGAAATCAAAAAGCTTCAGACCACATTGATTTCTCAGGAAGATTACCAAAAACTTCAGAATCAGTTTGAGAATCAGTTTGTAAATGCTAACTCAAGCATTCAGGGAATTGCAGCTTCATTGGCTACAAACCACGTATTGATGGGAGATACAAATTTGATCAATAAAGAAATCGACATTTACAGATCTATTACTAAACAAGATCTTCAGAATGCTGCTAAAAAGTATCTTAATCCTAACCAAAGAGTAATCATTAATTACGTACCTGAAAAAAAGTAATCATTAAATAGATTCAAGATATTAGATTTCAGACAAATGACTTCTTTAATCTTAATACAATGATCGATTTAAATAAGGATTATTAAAATTAAATTTTTACAAATGAAAAAGCAATTAACATATATAGCCGTAGCATTTTTATTTACAGGAATGCTTTCTGCGCAAAAAATTGACCTTAATGCAATGCCAAAACCGGGACCCACTCCTGCGATCAACATTGCCCAGCCAAAAACTTTTCAGTTAAAAAACGGTTTAACTGTAATGGTCGTTGAAAACAATAAATTGCCAAGAGTCAACATGAGCCTTTCTATGGACAGACAACCTTATTTTGAGGGTGATGTTGCAGGAGTAAGCGAAATCATGGCCGATCAGCTTGGTAACGGAACAACGACTTTAAGCAAAGACGAATTCAACAAAAAAATAGACTTTTTGGGGGCCAACTTAGGTTTCTCTTCTGCAGGAGCTTCTTCTAATTCGCTTTCAAAGTATTTTCCTGAGGTTTTAGGTTTAATGTCGGATGCGATCATCAATCCTAAATTTTCTGCTGACGAAATTCAAAAATCTAAAGACAGAGCTATTGAAGGAATCAAAAGTGAAGAAAAAAATGCTTCATCAATCGCTTCAAGAGTTTCGAACGCTTTGATCTACGGAAAAAATACTTCAAGAGGAGAATTTGAAACGGTAGAATCTGTAAGCAAAATCCAATTAGCTGACGTACAGAACGTTTACAAAAAATATTACGCTCCGGATAACGCTTATCTGGTAATCGTAGGTGATGTAAAGTTTGACAAGGTAAAACCTTTGGTAGAAAAAGCATTCAGCAACTGGAAAAAAGCCAACACTACTTTTGCTCCAATGGAACCGGCTTCTAATGTTGCAAAAACAGAGATCAACGTAGTAGATGTTCCTTCTGCCGTGCAGTCTGTAGTTTCTGTAGGAAATATCAACACGCTGAAAATGAAAGATCCTAATTATTTTCCTGCTACAATTGCCAACTACATCTTAGGTGGCGGTGGTGAAGCAAGACTTTTCATGAATCTTCGTGAGAAAAACGGCTTTACTTACGGTGCTTACTCAAGCATGAATGCGAGCAAATATTCTCCTGATTTCTCAGCTGAAGCAAGCGTTAGAAATGAAGTTACTGATAAAGCAGTAAAAGAATTCATGAATGAAATCAACGGGATTTCTACAGTGAAAGCAGACGAATTGGCAAATGCAAAAGCTAAGTTGAAAGGAAGCTTCATCATGTCACTAGAGCAGCCTGCAACAATCGCAAGATTTGCAGTAAGCCAGAAAGTAAATGATCTTCCTGCCGATTTTTATACGAATTATTTAAAATCAATTGATAAAGTAACTGCAGCGGATGTTTCAAATGCTGTAAAAGCTACAGTTTTACCAAACCAAAGCAGAATCTTCATCGCAGGTAAAGCGTCTGATATCTCTGAAGGTTTAGAAAAATTGGGGTACCCTGTAAAATATTATGATGCCAATGCAAATCCGGTTGCAAAACCTTCTACTCAAAAAGTTGATGCAAGCGTAACCGTTGCTTCGGTTGTAGATAAATATATTACTGCAATCGGCGGGCAAGCAAATCTTGCAAAAGTTTCTTCTTATACAATGAATGCTTCTATGTCTATGCAAGGTCAGACTATAGATATCAAAGCAATCAAAGCACAAGGAGGAAAAGAGCTTCAATTAGTTACTATGGGAGCAATGACTCTTCAGAAGCAGGTTTTTGACGGAAAAACAGGATTTTCTGAGCAACAAGGTCAGAAAGTAGCAATGACAAAAGAAGAAATCGCAGACAATCTGAAAAATACTGAACTTTTCGAAGAATTAGGTTTTGCTAAATCTGCAGATTATAAATTGGCAGGAATTGAAAAAATTAACGGAGAAGATTCTTATGCAATCAAGGCGGGCGATGAGACTCATTATTATAGCGTAAAAACCGGTTTGAAAACAGGTAAAACTGAAGTACAAAAGGCCCAGGGACAGACATTCACAGTTCCTACAACGTATTCAAACTATAAAGATGTGGCAGGTGTGAAGATGCCTTATACCATTACGATGAGCCAGATGGGGATGGATATGACGATGAATGTAAAATCTTACGAGGTTAATCAGGCTAAAGACACTGATTTCAAATAAGAACTCAACATAGCATAAAAAAAGCGGTGACAATTGTTGCCGCTTTTTCTTTTTAGTGAAATCTTATTTTGCGGTTCTGCAAAAAAACATTAAATTTGCCCATTCAAAAAGATATTAGAATTAATGGATACTATATTTACACTATTGATGGTTCTTATTATGATTGCCAGCATTTTATTGGTAATCGTTGTTATGGCTCAAAATCCTAAAGGAGGCGGCCTTTCAAGTACATTCGGAGGTGCGTCTTCTGCACAGTTCGGAGTGCAGAGAACCAACGACTTCATGGAAAAATCTACATGGACTTTGGGAGCGACAATTATCGTTCTGATTTTAATCAGCGTAGTGGTAACAGGGAAACCTAAACAAACTGCACCGGGAATTCCACCAATGCCAAAAACTGAAGCTCCTGCTAATCAAACAGCTCCTGCTTCTAAAACTACAGCTCCGGTAAATGTTCCGGCTACTAAATAAGAAATTATTTTCAAGATAAATAAAAAAGCAACTTAATGAATTGAGTTGCTTTTTTATTTGAGTTTAATAAGCTCTATCTTGTGTCTTAATTTTAAACCGGCCTTAAGAAATGAATATTGTAGAGGTTTACTCTTGCGGTAGTATTTATCAATGAAAATCTGCATTGCTCCGTAAAATCTTTCGAGATAAATTTTATCTTTTATTGTGCTTTCGCCTTTATGATGAAGGATTGACGCTTTTCCATAATAATAATTCTGATAACCGCTTTTCAATAAAGTATAGCACAGATCAATGTCTTCACCGTACATAAAGTATTTTTCATCAAAACCGCCAACTTTTTGATAAACTTCTCTTTTAACAAGGAAAAATGCACCGGTAATCACTTCTATTTCTGCAATTTCAAATTCTTCAACATCATTTCGGTAATATGATTTTGAATTTTTCTTTTTGAAATTTGTAAACAGCTTTTCGAAAGAATTGAAAGTATCCGGAACAGAACGTTTGCTTTCCGGTAGAAAATTTCCGTTAGCATCATGCATCCTTACGCCTAAACAGCCAAAATTGGTTTTAGAATCGGCAAAATTCAAAATTTGATTTAAATAAAAACCTTCCAATTCGGTATCCGGATTTAAAATTAAAAGATATTCACCATTAGCTGTATCAATCGCTTTATTATTTGCTATCGCAAAACCTTCATTTTTTTCGGATGAAATAAATTTCACTTCCGAAAATTCTGAGATAAGCTCGCCCCACGAACTGTCGGTAGATTTGTTATCAATTACAATGATTTCGTAGTCGATTTCTTCGGCATATCTGTGAATGGACTGGAGACATTTTCTCAAAAGCTGAGTCACATTATAATTAACGATAACGATTGAAAGTTTTTGAGTCATTTTAATCTTTTTCGTTATATGGAAGCCTGTTGGTGATCGATCTTCCCAAGGAAATTTCGTCAGCATATTCTAATTCATCACCTACCGAGATTCCCCGTGCAATACTTGAAAACTGAATGCCCGAATTTTTGAATTTTTTATAAATATAATAAGCGGTGGTATCACCTTCCATCGTAGCACTCAAGGCAAAAATAAATTCTTTTGCGTGGCCGTGCTGCAGTTTTTTTTCAATACTTGGAATATTCAGCTGATGAGGTCCCACACCTTCCATCGGAGAAATTTTTCCTCCTAAAATCAAATATTTTCCTCTATATTTTCCGGTATTTTCTATAGCAATGACGTCACGCACATCTTCAACAATGCAAATCAGCTCATCACTGCGTTTATCGTTGCTGCAGATTTCGCAGATATCAAAATCTGAAAAATTATGACATTCTTTGCAATATTTGATTTCATTGACCAGATTGATAATAGAATTTCCCAAACCTGTCGCCCTGGAATTAGGCTGTTTAAGTAAATGAAGCGCAAGACGCAATGCCGTTTTCCTGCCAATTCCCGGAAGTCCGGAAATTTCCTCAACTGCTTTTGCCAATACCTTACTTGGATAATCCATAGAGCAAAAATAAGAATTATAGTTGAGAATTTTAAGATTGTAATCCGGAGAAGCATCACATTCTGATTATAAAAATTCTCTTTTTAAATGTTTTAATCTTTAAATTATTTAAAACCATTATCTTTGATCATCAAAATATTAAACAGAAAAATAAACTTTAATGGTACTTAACAACTTAAATTATCCGCTGGATTTTAAATTTAAAATTACAACGCTAGCCAGCGATTTCAACATAACAGACAGACAGGGAAACTCTGTAGCTTATGTGCGTCAGAAAATGTTTAAGCTGAAGGAAGATGTGATTGTTTTCAATGACGAAAGCAAGACAAAAGAACTTTTCAGAATTCAGGCCAACCAATGGATTGATTTTAATGCATCTTATTCTATAAAAGATACCCTAGGAAAGAACTTTGGTAGATTAGCAAGAAAAGGAATGCGTTCTATTTGGAAATCAACCTATGACATTTTAGATGAAAATGACCAAGCAAAATTTACGCTTAGCGAGGATAATGCTTGGGTAAAGTTTTTCGACGGAATGGTGGGTGAAATCCCTATTATCGGAATGTTTACAGGATACTTTCTAAACCCCTCTTACACTGTAAAAGGCAGTGACGGAAAAGATTATTTTAAATTAAAAAAAATGCCTTCCATGTTTGGAAGAAGATTTCAGCTTGACAGACTGATTGATATCGATGACCAGGATGAAAGTTTAGTCGTTCTTTCTCTATTGATGATGGTTCTTCTTGAGAGATCAAGAGGATAAGCTAAGCATTTTGCTTTTAAATTAAAAATAAATTTCAAATGAAATATCTTATCATTATTTGTTTTGCTCTGACTCTGATTGCCTGTAAAAGGGAGAAAGAAACAATTTCAAATTCAGCAAAAAAAGATTCGGTAAACATTACTCAGGATTCTGTAAAAACAGATGCTAAACCTGCTAATATTTTAGTAGATATATTTCCTTTTCCGAAAGAAATCAAAGAATGCTCTTGTTATTTTGCGAGAAACAAAGCAGATTTTGAAAACGAAAAATACATTTACGCCGATGATGCAGGGAAAACCGCTTACATGAAACTCGACGGCAAAAGAATTGCAATGAATCTGATTTCTTCTAGCGACATGGAAGTAGATGAAGAACTCAACAAAGAAATTGAAAATGAGAATTATAAAATCTCTGTGAGAGGCAAGAAAATAAAGAATGAAGAGGTTCTACTTTTTGAAGGTACTTTAACCATTGAAAAACCAGACGGAAGCATTACGACGATGCCAATTTATGGCGAGTGCGGATGCTAGATAATTAGTTAGTAATTAGTAAAAATACAGCTCCTGAATTTCGGGAGCATTTTTTATTTTTTTATTTGTCATATGCAATCGCCAAGTTTTAGTTTGGTATTTTCGTTTCTAAATCATAGCGATTTTGTAATTTTGATAAAAATAAATTTATGGAACTATCAAACATAGAACCGCAGATCATTTGGAAGAATTTTTCCAAATTAAATGCTGTTCCGAGACCGTCTAAAAAAGAAGGAAAAGTAATCGCTTTCATCAAAGAATTCGGTGAAAATTTAGGTTTAGAAACTACGGTTGATGAAGTAGGAAATGTAATAATTAAAAAACCTGCCACTGCAGGAATGGAAAACCGTAAATCCGTCGTGATGCAGTCGCATCTTGATATGGTTTGTCAGAAAAATAACGATGTAAATTTCGATTTTGAAACTCAGGGAATTCAAATGGAAGTTGACGGTGACTGGGTTAAAGCAAAAGGAACCACTCTAGGTGCAGACAACGGTTTAGGCGTTGCAACCATCATGTCAATTCTTGAAAGTTCTGATATTCCGCACCCTGATTTGGAGGCACTTTTTACCATTGATGAAGAAACGGGAATGACTGGAGCGTTAGGTCTAAAACCGGGTCAATTATCCGGGCAAATCCTTTTAAATCTGGATACAGAAGAAGATGACGAAATAGATATTGGTTGTGCAGGCGGAATTGATGTAACGGTAAGTAAAAACTATTCTACAGAAGCTTCTAACGGACAAATTGCAAGAATTGAAGTGAAAGGATTGCAGGGTGGACATTCAGGAATGGATATTCACAAAGGTTTCGGGAATGCCAATATTATTCTGGGAAGGATTTTGTATAAAGCTTTAGGAAACCAAAACATTCAGTTGATTTCTATCGACGGTGGCAGTTTAAGAAATGCCATTCCAAGAGAAGCTGTGGCTGTGATTTCTGTAAGAAACTCAGGAGAATTTATTGAGAATGTAGCCGATGGAATTAAAAAAGAAATTTTAGAAGAATTTGCTTCTATCGAGGCAGGACTTCAAATCAATATTGAAAATTCTACAAGCTCAGACAAAGCACTATCTGAGGAAGATTCAAAGAAAATTATTTTAGTTTTAAAATCCCTTCACAACGGAGTTTACAGAATGAGCCCTGATGTTAAGGATTTGGTAGAATCATCAAACAATGTAGCTAGAGTTGAATTGAAGGAAGGTGGTTTAAAAATTTTGAACCTTTCCAGATCATCGGTTGATTCATCTAAAGATTCTGTTGCCGAGCAATTAAAATCAGTATCAGAATTGGCAGGAATGAATGTAGAATTCAGTGGTTCTTATCCCGGCTGGAAACCAAAACCAGGTTCTGAAATCGTACAGCTGATGGAAAAAATCTATATCGAAAACTTTACAGAAACCCCTCATGTTGTAGCTTGCCATGCTGGATTAGAATGCGGAATCATCGGTGCCAATTATCCTGAAATGGAAATGGTAAGTTTTGGCCCAACTATTAGAGGAGCTCATTCGCCTGACGAAAAAGCAAATATTTCTTCGACACAAAAATTCTGGAGTTTTACAAAAGATATTTTAGCGAATATTCCTTTAAAATAAAGATAAATCACCATATTGAAATATCCAAATCATTTGATTTGGATATTTTTATTTGAACCATTAAAATTTTAAGAAAAAAACTCCTAAAAACAATTTAGGGAGTTTATATTTTCTTAGTAAAGATTTTCTAAGGATAAGGTGCAATCTCCACTTCAAGACCTTCCATAGCATCTGCAATATGAAGCTGACAGCCTAATCTGCTGTTTGGCTGTACGTGAAATGCTTCACCAAGCATTGCATCTTCCTCATCACCCATCGGCTCAAGTCCCGGATCTTGAATCACATAGACCTGACATGAGGCACACATGGCCATTCCGCCGCAGACTCCGATCGTTCCTTCCTCTGCCAATTCATAAGAACGGATGATTTCCATTAAATTCATTGACATATCTGTAGGCGCTACGATATCGTGGGTCAAACCTTCCCTGTCAGTGATTCTTATATTTATATCGCTCATTTTGTTGATTGATGGTTGATGCTTTCTGTTTAACAATTGATAACAAATACTGACAACTGAATTAATCTATCTTTTTTACAACTGCTTTTTCAGCTTCCTTACGGCTACCGTCGAATCCGTCTACTCCACTTACGGTAGTATATTTTAAAACGAATTTTTTACCCGGATTTAATCTGTTATAAACGCTCTGACACATTAAAGTAGCTTCGTGAAAGCCACAAAGAATCAGCTTTAATTTTCCAGGATAAGTGTTGATATCACCAATTGCGTAGATTCCTTCTATATTGGTTTGATAGTCTAAAGCATTGTTGACTACAATTGCATTTTTCTCGATATTTAAACCCCACTGAGCAATTTCGCCCAGCTTTGGAGTTAGTCCAAATAAAGGAATAAAATAATCAGTTTCTATATCAAATGCATCTTCGCCATCTCTTATCACGGTGATTGCTTCTACCTTACCGTCACCTTTTATGGCAGTGACTTCAGCAGGAGTAATCAATTTAATTTTTCCCTTATTTTTTAAATCCTGAACTTTTTCTACAGAATCTAAAGCTCCACGGAATTCGTTTCTTCTATGAATCAAAGTCACTTCACTTGCAACATTTGACAGGAAAACGCTCCAGTCTAAGGCAGAATCTCCACCACCTGCGATTACTACTTTTTTATTCCTGAAATGTTCCGGTTCTTTAACGAAATATTCCAGACCTTTCTCTTCATAATCAGCTACATTATCCATGGTAGGCTTTCTAGGCTCGAATGTTCCTAAACCACCCGCAATCGCAATTGCTTTACATCTATGGATTGTTCCTTTATTAGTAACCACCTCAAACCACTCTTCATCAATTTTTTTATATGATACTGCGGTTTCGCCTAATGTGAAACCTGGTTGAAACTGCTTGATCTGCTCCATCAAATTATCTACCAGTTCTCCTGCATTTACAGACGGATAACCCGGAATATCGAAAATCGGCTTCTTTGGGTACAGCTCTGCCAACTGACCTCCCGGTTGAGGAAGTGCATCTATGATGTGGCATTTCATTTTAAGCAAACCCGCTTCAAACACAGCAAAAAGCCCTGTTGGTCCTGCTCCGATAATTAATATGTCTGTCGTTATCATAATAGAAGATAATTTAATGGTATGTAGCTGCAAATTTACTAATTTTAATGCGAAGCATATTTAATCGAACTTAAATAAAAAACTGAGATTTATCAAATATCGTACTTAAAAAACTGCATTTTATTTGGCAGTGTTTTTGTAAAATTTATAACATGAGAAAATTATTTAATATTATAGCAATATTTGTATTCTTTTTAGGTCAGAGTCAGATTACCAATATCACCGATGGAGAATCTTTAACACTTCGGATTCATTACGGATTTTTAAACGCCGGATCTGCTAACCTTACCGCAAAAAAATCTGCTTATAAAGGTGTACCGCATTTATATGTAAAAGGAACCGGACAGACTACGGGCGCCGTTAAAGCTTTCTTTAAAGTAGAGGATGTTTATGAAAGCTACATCAATATGCAGACAGAACTGCCTAGCTTTTATGTAAGAAATGTAAAAGAAGGAACATACAGACAGCATTTACAGACTGTTTTTAATCATGATAACCACACCTTGGTTTTGACGGATAAAAAAACTCCTGCCAATGGTTCTAAAACCATAAAATCTGTAAAAGGCGTTCAGGATATGCTCTCTTGTTTCTATTTTTTAAGAAGCAAGACGACAGCAGAATTAAAAACCGGAACTGTTTTTAATATGAACGTTTGGATTGATGATGAGATGTTTCCATTTCAGCTAAAAGTCGTAGGAACAGAAAATTTAAAAACAAAATTCGGAACGATTAATGCGCTGAAAATTATTCCGTCTGTAAAAAGCGGAAGGGTTTTTAAACAAAAAGAAGGAGTGACGATGTGGGTTTCCAATGATGCCAATCACATTCCGTTGCTTCTAAAAGCCGAACTGGCAGTAGGATCGCTGAAAGCCAGCTTGGATGACTACAAAAATGTAAAATATCCTTTAAAGTTTACAAAATAGTTTTAATTCAGGAGGGCTGTAACAATATATTGTCAGAAGAAAAATAAAAGCCAAAGCAGAATTTGCTTTGGCTTTTTTCCTGCATCTATCACAGTACATTTTTTGCGGTGTGCTGATACCGGACTTATCACATGTGTTTTTAGAATCTTGTAATTTTTTTTTCATCTCAAGCGTCTCATACAGAGCCTTTCGGCTCTGAATTATGACACTTTAGTTTCATCAAGGTGTTTTATAAATGTTTATATCGGGAAATATCATCATTTATGGTTTTAGAATCAAATTTTGTTTTATTTAACAAATATGTTTAAATAACCATTTATATTGATACAAAAATACACAGATATAGATATATAATTTCTAAAAACACTTTAGATATATATCGCATCATCTGTAGATATTTATCGACAAACTATTGTACTTGATAATTTTACGGTTAAAAGTTGGAGGAATTTTTAAAAATTAGGAATCTTGAGCGTGATGAATGATTCTTCTTATTATAAAATCATTTATGATCTTTAATGAGTTCGATGAGTTCAACGATATTTTCAATCTTTAACTTATCAAACAACCGCTTTTTTTGAGTACTTACCGTATTCTGCTTGATGTTGAGTTTATTTGCAATTTCAAGATTTCCATACCCTTTCGCATACATTTCGGCGATCTGCATTTCTCTTTCTGTAAGGCGTGACAAAGGATTTAAGATATCACCGTTTCGCAACGAATTCATCAGCAAAGCCTGTACATCTGCTGAAATATATTCACCATCTCTAATCATCTTTTCTAAAGCATCTTTGATTTCGGATTCTTCGCTGAGTTTACTAAGAAAACCATTTGCACCTGCATTAATAAATTTAAGCGACTGTGCATATTCTGTACCTGTGAAAATAAGAATTTTAGTTTCCGGACTTATTTTTTTTATTTCTGGTAAAACACTGAAGCTGTTACCGTCAGGAAAATGAGCATCAATTATTGCTATGCTGATAGAATTCATTTTCATCAATTCTAGTGTCTGTTGCAGAGTAGATGCTTGAAAAACCTCATGATCTACATTCATTTCCTCAAGTAAAAACATAATCCCCTGTCTTATCAGACTGTGATCATCGGCAAGCAGAAATGTGACTGATGTTTGTTCAGAATAATTCATCTGTGAATCTTTAAATTGATCGTGAAAAACACATCAGTACCTTCATGCTGTTCACTTGAAACCGAAATATTTCCTGAATACAATTCTATAAGCTCTTTGCATAAGCTTAACCCAAGACCTGCACCCAAATTTTCTACCTCATTAGAAATAATTCCTTGATAATAAGGTTCAAATATTTTTTCTACATCCGATTTTGAAATCCCGACTCCTGTATCACTTATCTGTGTGATCAGCGCAATCGTATTTTCATCGGCAAGCTTTGCTGTAGTTGTAACAGTGATCTGCCCGTTTTCTGTAAATTTATTGGCGTTTCCTAGAATATTCATAAAAATCTGATTGATTTTAGTATTATCAGAAAAAATCATCAAATCCGGATCTATATTTTTATTAACTATGAATTTATTATTTCTAGTTTGGATGTAAGGTTCAATTGAATTTAGAATAGAATCTATTTCAGTATTAAGATTAAAAACAACGGGTATCAGTTTATTTTCTACATGCTGATTCTTTGTATATTCAAGAATCTGATTGGCTTGCATTAGTAGAGTATTATTGGTAAAGCTTATGGATTTCAGATATTCTTTGATGCTTTCATCAGTTGTTTTTTTATTAATTCTATTGATGAAAATACCTATAATTTTCAATGGCGATCTCAATTCGTGGCTAAGCATACCCAAAATCCTATTTTTAAAATTCAGGTTTTCACTGATTTGTTTATTGGCAGCATTCAATTTTCTTTCATATATGAAAGCAATTCTGGTAAAATACATGATTAAAATGGAGACGATGAACATCAAAACCATTAATCCCAATACCAGATATTTTCTGATTTTGTTGCTTTCAGAATTTTGGTCGGCATATTCTTTTTCCAGATCTGACTTAGAATCTTTAACTGCAAACTCGTAAATATTCATTAATCCATTGCTATATACCAATAATGAATTGAAGGTTGAATAAAATTTACTGTTGTCATTTTTATCTCTGTCTTTATTCTTCCCAACATTCACTCGAATTTTCTGCACTTCTTTAGTATAGTGCTTTGTGATTGACTTTATAATACTGTCAAATTCAGTTTTTATGGTGGGTACATCTAAGATTTTACCTCCTTTTACAGTGACCACAACGCTATCTTTTCTTACATTTTCCTTTCCTGCTATTGCATCACCTAAACGACCAAACAAACCTTTTTTCTTTAGCGTATCAGAATAAGTTTTTGTCTGAACTTCAAATTTATCAAAATTGTAATCGAAGTTATATTTTTTAAGCTTTGGTAAATCTTCGGGGATTTTTATATTTGATTTAGTAGAAAACTCATAGGTAGAATCTACTTTCAGTTTCAAATTTTTAGCATCTACAGCTTCACCCTTGTGTGATGCCAAAATAATTTTCAAATTTGGGTTCTGAAATTTGAAATTATTAATACTGTCCAGATTTTTTATCAGCTTATTAACAGAAATAAAATAAAATTTTAAGTACTCATCATTTTCACTTACTACATATTTCTGAAAATAATCCTGAGCATTGTTGAGTTCTTTTCTAGAGTCGTCAGTCAAATTTTCCAACCGGTGAACCTCACTTATCTGTTTTTCAATAAATTTTAGATTTCTATTATTGACAAACTCATTATAAAAAAATCCAGCTATGATACACTGTATTAGTAAAATGCAAATAATAAGAGAATATTGCACAACTTTTCTCAATCTAAAACTCATTGATTTTCTAATCATTCTTGTGTGTAATTATAGTATAAATTTAATAAAAAATCCTGTAAAAAATTAATTTACAGGATTTGAATTTATTTTAATTATAAATTGATTATAATGACTTAAATTGTTCTAGTGTTCTAATGTCATTTTCGAAGAACATTCTGATGTCGCTCATTTGGTAAAGAAGCATTGTAATTCTTTCAATACCCATTCCAAAAGCATAGCCTGAATATTTCTCAGAATCTATATTTACGTTTTTCAAAACTGCAGGATCTACCATTCCGCAACCCATAATTTCTAACCAACCTGTTCCTTTTGTGATTCTGTAATCTGTTTCAGAGTTTAATCCCCAGTATACATCAATCTCTGCACTTGGTTCTGTAAAAGGAAAATACGAAGGTCGCATTCTAATTTTAGATTTTCCGAAAAGTTCTGTTGTAAAAAACTGAATGGTCTGTTTTAAATCTGCAAAGCTTACATTCTCATCGATATATAAACCTTCAATCTGATGAAAGATACAGTGTGAGCGTGACGAGACCGCTTCATTTCTAAAAACCCTTCCCGGAGACAAAATTCTTATCGGCGGCTGATTTTCTTCCATATAACGGATCTGAACAGACGAAGTATGTGTTCTTAGAAGAATATCGGGGTTCTGCTCAATAAAAAAAGTATCCTGCATATCTCTTGCCGGGTGATATTCTGGTAAATTAAGTGCCGTAAAATTATGCCAATCGTCTTCAATCTCCGGCCCGTCTGCCACAGCGAACCCAATAGATTTAAAAATATCTATAATCCTGTTTTTCACTAAATTGATAGGATGTCTAGAACCCAGTTCTGAAGGAAAGGCCGGTTTTGTAAGATCTTCTTTCTCGAGGATAACAGAAGATTCAGCTGAACTTTTAAAGCCCTCCAATTTGGCAGCAACAGCTTGTTTCAAAGAATTGATTTTTTGTCCGAAATCTTTTTTCTGGTCGTTCGGAACAGTTTTTAATGATTCATAGAAATCATTCAGTACTCCTTTTTTACCGTTATACTTGATTCTGAAGTTCTCTATCTCATCTTTGGATGTTGCGCTGAAGCTCTGTACTTCGATGAGTAATTCTTCTATCTTTTCTGTCATTATATTAACCCTTTCAAAAAATGTAACTGCAAAAATAAGGTTTTCAGTTTAAAAAGTTTTTAATTATCATAAAAAATCTGCCTTTTCACAAAAACAGACTTTAATTAAAAAATTATTTCTTTTCCAAAGCTTTCATATTGATCTGAAGACTGACCTCATCTTTTATAACGCCATTTTCTGCAGGACTTTGGAATCTCACGCCAAATTCTTCTCTTTTTATATCTTTTGGTTCGGTTGCAATACTCACAACTCCATCATTTACAGAAACATTTGCTTTGAACTGAACAGGTTTTGTAATACCTTTTACCGTTAAATTACCATCCAATATTGTATTATAATCGCCTTGATCAGACGGAGTCACTTTTGTAATTTCGTAGGAGGCAGTTGGAAATTTTTCTGTTTCAAAGAAATCTCCGCTTTTTAAATGTCCATTTAGTTTATCCAACTGATCTGCATCATCCTGTAAATCTACAGAGGTAAGAGAATTCATATCCACTACGAATTGTCCGCTTTCCAATTGCCCATCTTTTACTGTAACATCACCGCTTTCAAAAGTAATGGTTCCGAAATGACTCGTATTTTCAGACTTGAAAACTTTATAACCCTTCCACTCCACTCTGCTGTTTAAAGTATCAACAACATATTTATTGCCGTCTTTTGTCGTAGCCACTTGGTTTCCTTCATTTATCAACGGTTTTTCTTTTTGACATGAGATAACTACAGCTGCAGCAAAAAGTGCAGGAATAGCCAGAGAGAATAATTTTCTTTGCATTATCATAAAATTTAAGTCTTTGCTAAATTACTAAAAATATGCCAGTGTTTTCTAAAACCGTATTTTTGTACAATGCTACTAGAGATAAACAACTTACATTTTTCACATACCAAAGAACAGCCCTTGTTCCGAAATTTTAACCTCAAACTTGAAGAGGGGAAAATACTGGCGTTGGCAGGCGAAAGCGGCTGTGGAAAATCCACCTTATTGAGCCTTGTATATGGGCTTTTAAACTGGGAACAGGGTGAAATTTTGTTTGAAGACAGAAAACTGATGGGACCTAAAGGAAACCTCGTTCCGGGAGAAGCTGAAATGAAATTTGTGGCACAGAGTTTTGACCTGATGCCTTATGCGACAGTAGCTGACAATGTGGGAAAATTTATTTCTAATATTAATTTAGCTAAGAAAAAAGAAACCGTAAACGAGCTTTTAGAGGTTGTAGGATTGGTAGAATCGGCTAATGCACTTCCTAAAAATCTGAGTGGCGGACAACAGCAAAGAGTTGCCATCGCAAGAGCACTTTCTGTTTTACCAAAATTACTTTTGCTGGATGAGCCTTTCAGCCATCTCGATTACGCCCGGAAAATCGAACTTCGGGAAAAGCTTTTCAGGTATGTGAAAGAAAAAAATATTTCACTGATCATTTCTACCCACGAACTGCAGGACATTATCCCGTGGCTTGACCAGATTGTTATTCTTGAAAACGGAAGACTTATACAGAATGACAACCCGGAAGAAACCTATAAAAACCCTTATAATACTTATGTAGCAAAACTTTTTGGAGAGGTCAATATCTTTACTGAATCTGAAATGAGCGATTTTGGAATTTCAAACTTTGCTTATTATCCAAATCAGATACACATTTCTGAAAATGGTTTTAATGCTGAGGTCATGGAAAGCAGGTTTGCAGGAAATCATTACTGGAATAAAATTATTTCTAACAATAAAGAACTGATTATGCATACCAACGAAAAGATTGGTGGCACACTGAAAATTTCTTTCAAATAACAACAATTTTTAGCATGCTTAATGTTAGTATGTGGATAAATTATAATGATTTATCTAGCTGATTATCAATAATATTAATACATTTGAGTCAGCAACAACATAAGGAAACTTTTGGCTCAATTCTCTTCCGCCATATAGACTGAAATTAGCTTTCTCCAGCAATGAAGCCTTTGGAAGAGTACACTGTCCAATCTTTTCCTTTTTTTATGCAAAAAATGCGTCCGAATTCGAACGCATTATATAGTATTAAAGAAAAAATTCTTAAGCCTTTTTCACAAATTCAGATTTTAAAGCCATTGATCCGAAACCATCAATTTTACAATCAATATTATGGTCGCTGTCTGGTCGCAACCGGATATTTTTCACTTTAGTTCCCGCTTTTACAGGTTTCGGAGCACCTTTTACAGGAAGATCTTTTACTACAACTACAGAATCTCCGTCTTGCAACTCATTCCCGTTAGCATCTAAAATTTTCCCAGAATTGTCAGTTTCTGCCGCATTTTCTTTAGGATTCCACTCATAAAAGCACTGCGAGCAAACCATCAAATCATCTTGCTCATAGGTAAATTCTGAATTGCATTTCGGACAAACTAAAGCCTCACTCATATGTTTAATTTTTGCAAAGGTAATTTTTTTGAGTTAGAAGTTAGAAGTTAGAAGTTAGAAGTTAGGCAAAGTTAAAAATACTATATTTAATGTAAGCTCAAATTGAATTTAACTCAAAATTATTAACCTAAAACTCTCAACTTAAATTCGTATTTTTGCAAGTTCAAACAGCATACTGCAACAATGGAATTAATACACAGAAACTTGGCCATCGGAATTCACGATGCTCTACAAGAAACCTTTTTTGAGAAAAATAAATACGCCGACAAAGTAATTGAAAGACTTTTAAAGGCTCACAGAAAGTGGGGAAGCCAGGACAGAGCAGTTGTTTCAGAGATTTTCTACAATATCATTCGTTGGAAAAGACGACTTGAATATTATATGGGTGAAAGCGTAAAACCTGATAACATTTACAAATTAATTGTTGCTTACTGTCTGTACAGCAAAACCAATTACAAAAGATTTGAAGAGTTTGAAGGCATCAAAATCGCTGACATTACGACCAAATTGAAAAAAGGAACGGTTCCTACAAAATCTATAGAATATTCAATTCCTGAATGGCTGGCTGAAACTTTAGAAAAAGAATTAGGCCCCATCTGGGAAAAAGAAATGAAGGCTTTGAATGAGCAGGCTCCTACTGTTTTGAGAGCAAATTCTCTGAAAACTTCAGCAAAAGAGCTTATTTCTGACCTTGCAGTTGAAAATGTCGTTGCTTACACTATAAAAAATTATCCTGACGCTGTGCAGCTAGAAGAAAAAAAGAACGTTTTTCTTACCAGCGCATTCAAAGACGGATTATTTGAAGTACAGGATGCTACCTCTCAGAAAATTGGTTATTTTCTTGATGTAAAAGAAGGCCAGAGAGTGGTTGACGTTTGCGCAGGAGCAGGTGGAAAAACACTTCACTTAGCCGCGTTGATGGGAAATAAAGGTCAGATTATCGCTTTAGATATTTACGAATGGAAATTGGCTGAGCTAAAGCGTCGTGCAAAAAGAGCCGGAGCGCACAATATCGAAACGCGTATGATTTCTGACAACAAAGTGATCAAACGTCTTCACGAGACTGCAGACAGGTTATTAATTGACGCACCTTGTTCAGGTTTGGGAGTTTTAAAAAGAAACCCGGACAGCAAATGGAAAATCGATCAGGCTTTCATCGACAGAATCAAAAAAGAACAGCAGCAGATCATTCAGGATTATTCTAAAATCCTTAAAAAAGGCGGAAAAATGGTGTATGCTACGTGTTCTATTCTTCCTTCTGAAAATAACGAGCAGGTTGCTGAATTTTTGAAAAACAACCCAGATTATAAATTAATCAAAGACGAGAAAATAATGCCAAGTCAAGGCTATGATGGTTTCTATATGGCTTTGATTGAGAGATTAGCTTAAATTCATCTCACATATACAAACAAACTACTCTATTTTTTGGAGTAGTTTTTTGTTGATATTGTAAATATATATGGTCTGATCACGGTCATATAAAATAATTTTATTTCCTATTTTATCTTTTGCCAGAACAAGAGGATACCAACTTCTTTTGGTTTCAATTTTTATTTTTTGTGATCTATTTTCTTCTCTGCCATCAAAGTATGTAAAGGTTTCCATATCATGAAAAACCAAAAAGAAATAATAACTTGAAGAATAAATATAATACTTAAAATCTTGAATTTTAAATTCATCTTTCAAAAAATCTCTATAAGGATTATCCGATTTAAATTTTTCTAAATTCATTCTAAAAACAAACTCGTTATTATTCCACGATATAATTGTTTCAGAATCTTCTGTTACAATTATATCTTCTTTAATAATCTCATCAATCAATTTTGAGTTTTGATTTACAATTTTAGAAATAAATTCTTGTGAGTTTGATAAGATTTTCATTTCCTCATCTTCATTATAAAAGTAAGGAGTGGAAACCAATGAATCGTTTATCTTCAGTTTATTTTGAATGGTATATTCTACCAACTTTAAAACATCGATTACATTTACTTTATCACTTATAATCCTTATTGCCAAACCTCTATTATTTGATTGTAGCAGAACTCCATCATCCAAAACAGCAACTTTATAATTTGAATTACCACTTTCTAAAATATAGAAATCATTCTTGTTGTCAGCTAAGTAGGTTTTTCTTTCAATCATAATTGTATCTCGGTACCCCATTTTATCAGAAATAATTTTTGATAATTTGCCGATAATATGCATTTTTAGTTCTTCTGATTCGATTGTTTTTGTTCCAAAATTGAATTGAGAAATAAAATAGGTTTTAATATTCCCAAAATTTTCAACTTTAACTTTGGGTTTGTGAGCACTAAAATTATTTGAGGTAATTAAAAATATAAACAAAAGAAAAAGTCTCTTCATTAATGTTATCAGTTTAAAAATAAACGTATTTATTAGTTAAATGTTTTACAAATATATACTTAAATCAACCTATTCATATAAAGATGTTTCATTGTATATCAACTAAAAATTATCTTTGCAAAAACCACTAAGATATCATGATCAGATCATTACTACTCAGTTTTTTCACACTTTTATCAGTTTTAAATTTCGCTCAGACCTACGAAATTCAATATGAAAGTTCATACAATGGGAAAGTTCAGCCTAACCAAAATCCTACAATTGTTTGGGTCAGTGAAAGTGAAAACTACATTCTAAATTCGAAAACAAAAGAACAAAAAAACGAATATCCTTTTGAGATCAGCAAAATTGAAAAACCATCAAATACGATCATTTCTTACGGATTTTTAAAGCCCGGTGAAATCATTTCGACTTCCGATTCAGAAGCAATCGCTAAACAAAGTTTTGAATTTACTGATAAAACAAAAAAAATATTAGGCTATACCTGCAAAAACGCAGTCACAAAAATCAATTCAAACACCATTGAAGTTTGGTACACAAATGATCTTAAACTGAAAGGTGGCCCATCAAGTCTTGGACAAAATTTAGGTTTGGTTTTGGAAATAGAACGCAACGGAAATTCTGCAACCACAGCAACTTCATTGAAGAAAATTAAAAGATCAGGAATTGAAAGCATCATTAACAAACCAATTTCTACAACAAATGTTTTAAGCTATAAAGATTTACTCTGGAAAAGCAGATTCACGACGTTAAAAGTTTTTGAAAATGAAATCATCAATTTCTCAGATCAGTCCAAATCTGATGAAAATATTAAAAGATTTGCTAACGGAACAATTATTTTAAGGAAAATTAAATTTCCGAAGATTTCGCAGGGCGAAAGTATTTTTGTCGAATTGAAACAACAATCAAACGGCGATGCTTATGACAGAACAGGAACGGTATTTTTCATTTCGGAAGATAAATCAAAATCTTTTTTTGACGGATTGGAAAAAGGAATAAAAACGCTTCCACTTTATAAAAACGGCAACGGAAAACAATATTTCGGAGTCATTTCAAATGAAAATTATCAGCCGACGGTTGAACTGATGAGATTCTTTACCGCTTTCGGAATCAATAAATTTAATAATTTAGAATTAAAAGATAAAACGTGGCAAACGGTGAGTCCGTTTCGTCAGGATATCACCGAATTGAAGCCTGCTCTTTCTGAAAAAGAAATCTGGATGGGAACTTTTATCGGGAATTACGACAAGGGTGGTCACAAAGTGAGTCTAGATATTACCATTCATAAAAGTGATCAGACTGTCAATAAAAATAACAGAATAATTCCGCTTTTTAATACGACAAACATTATGGAAATGGCAGGACAGGATTATGCGACGATGTTTAATAATGACAAAGGATTATTGGTTGAATTCACTTTAGAAAAAGACCTTACAAGTGCACAGTTAAGATATATCACCACCGGTCATGGTGGCTGGGAAAATGGCGATGAGTTTATTCCGAAAGAGAACTCAATCTATTTAGATGGAAAAATAACGTTCAAATTTACACCCTGGAGAACAGATTGCGGCTCCTACCGTTTATACAATCCTGCATCGGGAAATTTTCCTGACGGATTATCTTCTTCAGATCTCAGCAGGTCAAATTGGTGTCCGGGAACGATTACAAACCCAAACTATATTAAGTTAGGCAATTTAAAAGCGGGGAAACATACTATCCAGGTGAAAATTCCTCAGGGCGAACCGGAAGGCACGAGCTTCAGCGCATGGAATATTTCCGGAATATTGCTTGGATCTGAGTAAAACAAAACCTCCTTGCAATGTTATTGCAAGGAGGTAAAAACACAAATGATGAAAAAAAATTATTTCGAGCAACAAAGGAATGAAAAATATTTGAATTATTAATTACCATACATCAAGATTTTATAACTTTTTTTAATATTTCTCAGAAATTTACTATCTCGTTTACTGAAAAAATTTAAGATTATACGGAATAAATTTTAATTATAAATGATATTTTAATATTAAATGTATTTTTTAATTAAAAAAATAAACTGTAAGCAAAATTTTATTTTAAAATTTAAATACTATTCGTAGTTTTGATTTTAAATTAAATATAATATGTGTGGAATCGTATGCTTGTTTGATGCCAAACAACAAACCGAAATATTAAGACCTCAGGTTTTGGAAATGTCTAAAAAAATCCGTCACAGAGGTCCGGATTGGAGCGGTGTTTTTCAAAACGAAAAAGTTTTGTTTTCTCATGAAAGATTAGCGATCGTAGATCCTGCTTCCGGAAAACAGCCGTTGTTTTCTAAAGACGGTAAAATTGTTTTAGCAGTAAATGGCGAAATCTACAATCATCGGGAATTGAAAGAGGAATTTCAGGATTATGAATTTCAGACTAAATCCGATTGCGAAGTGATTATAGCACTATATCAAAAATATGGGAAAGACTTTATTGAAAAACTCAACGGTATTTTTGCTTTTGCTCTCTATGATATCGAAAATAACATTTACCTGATTGCCCGTGATCACATGGGAATTTGTCCTTTATATCAGGGTTGGGACAAAAACGGAAATTATTATATCGCCTCTGAGCTCAAAGCTTTGGAAGGTATCTGCAAAACGATAGACACTTTTCTCCCAGGACATTATGTTTACAATATTGAAGGAAGCGAACTTCAGCAGTGGTACAGAAGAGATTGGGAAAATTTTGATGCTGTAAAAGATAACGTAACGGATATTCAGTTAATAAGAAAAAGTCTGGAAGACGCAGTGCACAGGCAATTGATGAGTGATGTACCTTATGGAGTTTTGCTTTCGGGAGGCTTAGACTCATCCATTATATCGGCAGTTACTGCAAAATATGCGAGACAGAGAATTGAAAGCGGCGACACTCAGGAAGCGTGGTATCCGAGATTGCACAGTTTTGCAGTGGGTTTGGAAGGTTCTCCGGATTTGGCAGCAGCAAAAAAAGCGGCAGATCACATTGGCTCAGTTCATCATGAAGTTAATTTTACTGTTCAGGAAGGTTTAGACGCTATCCGTGATGTAATTTATCATTTAGAAACTTACGATGTAACAACTATCCGCGCTTCCACACCGATGTATCTTTTGGCAAGAGTGATCAAATCAATGGGAATCAAAATGGTGCTTTCCGGTGAAGGTGCTGATGAATTATTCGGTGGTTATCTGTACTTCCATAAAGCTCCGAATGCCAAAGAATTTCATGATGAGACGGTAAGAAAATTGAATAAACTTCACCTCTATGATTGCCTTAGGGCTAACAAAGCTTTGATGAGCTGGGGAATTGAAGGCAGAGTTCCATTTTTGGATAAAGAATTTATGGATGTTGCGATGAACGTAAATCCTCAGGATAAAATGATTGATAAAGCAAAAGGAAAAATTGAAAAATGGGTTTTAAGAAAAGCTTTTGAAGATCTTTTACCTGAATCTATTGCCTGGAGACAAAAAGAACAGTTTTCAGACGGTGTTGGATATTCATGGATCGATACTTTGAAAGAAGTTGCAGAAAAATATGTGACCGATGAGATGATGGCAAATGCAAAATTCAGATTTCCTCTCAACACACCTCAAAATAAAGAAGAATACCGTTACAGAACAATTTTTGAAGAACATTTTCCAAGCGAAACGGCGGCAGCGACTGTACCTTCCGTACCTTCTGTTGCGTGCTCCACTCCTATCGCTCTAGAATGGGATGAAGCATTTAAGAAAATGAATGACCCAAGCGGAAGAGCTGTAAAAGTGCATGAAACTTCTTACTAAAGCAACAAAATTTATCAATCCTGTATTCGTACAGGATTTTTTCTTAAATAAAACCAATAATATTTGGATAATTTAACTAAGTATTAAACTTATTATCTAATAAATAATTATATTTGAAAAATTAAAAAAATCTTTGCTGTAAAATGAAAAGAAACATTACTATTTTATTTGCTTTACTATCAGTGAGCTTCGCTTTCGGACAAGGTAAATATGGAAAATATCTCAATTCTAAAAAGCTGGCTCTTACTTATAAAAGCGTAAAACCTGCTGAGAAAGACGACTACTATCAGCAATATTACTGGTTGGTAAAAGCTGAACAGCTAAAAACATTCCCTCACCTTGCGGATATAAAACCTGTGGTTCTTTATAACTTTGTGAAAAAAGTAAATCCTCAGAACCCGACTAAAAAACTGGATGACAGAGGAAAAGAACTGAGAAAAACAGCAGAGCTATCTTTAGATCAATATTTCAAAAACAAAAATTTCCAGAATAACCAGGTATTATTGCTTAATTTGGAAACGTATGTAGATCCTTCTCAAGGTGAATATTTCACAAAAGTAGATGCAGAAAAAATCAAGCAGTTGGTGCCAAAAGAATTTTTCGGTTTTGCTTCGTTAAATAAGAAAACGATGGAAGAAACCAATTATTACCTTTGGGTTGACAAGAAAAAAGACGAGTTCAAAATTGTAGACATCGTTCCTAGTGAAAAAGACAAGAAATTTTATGCTTCGCTGAAACAGTATTTACCAAAATATAAATTCGAGAAAAAATATATGCCGACTGTAAAAAAGGGAAGTAAAGCTGATAAAACGGACAAAGATTTCTTCTACATAATGCCGTTTGAGCGAAATGTAGACAACATCGAATACAAAACAGACGATTTCGAAACATTCACACTAAGCCAGGTAAAAAGAGAAGGTGAAGCGTGGATAGGAGTAGAAAAGCCTAAAAAATAAATCCAAAAGTCCTGTGAGATTTCACAGGACTTTTTTAATGTTATAAAATGGTTTTAAAATTGCTTTTAAAATCATTTCTTGCTCATGCCGACCACCACATCTCCACGCCAGACCGTAAAAAAAGTTCTCCCTTTAATTTTAGCAACTGCGATCTTCATGCAGATGCTCGATTCTACGATTCTCAATACCTCCCTGCCGTCTATTGCAAGAGATTTAAAGGAATCTCCGCTGAATATGCAGAATGCAATCATCAGTTATGTTTTGACATTAGCGGTATTCATGCCGGCTAGCGGATTTTTGGCAGACCGTTTTGGAACAAGGAGGGTGTTTATATTTTCTTTGATCCTTTTCAGTTTAGGCTCGGTATTTTGCGCACTTTCCCAAAATTTAACACATTTGGTGATTTCAAGGGTGATTCAGGGAGTTGGCGGAAGTCTGATGACACCAGTAGGAAAATTAGCTTTAATTAAAACATTCAACCGAAACGAATTGCTTAAGGCGATGAATTTTGCTATAGTTCCTGCATTGATAGGCCCTGTTTTAGGTCCCTTGGTGGGTGGGTATATGGTCGATTACCTTTCGTGGCACTGGATTTTTCTGATCAACATTCCGATTGGGATTCTTGGGATCATTTTAGGTTTAAAATACATGCCGAATTACAACTCCAAAGAAACCGATTTTGATCTGAAAGGATTTATGATTTTTGCCGCAGCTTCTCTCCTGCTTTCCTTTGCACTTGAGCTTTTCGGAGATATGCAGAATATCACGCCGGTTTTGCTTGTTTTCATTTTGGGTTTTATGTTTCTGTATTATTATTACCACCATGCAAAAAAGGGAAAGAATCCTATTTTCCCATTGAGTTTATTTCAGGTCCGTACCTTTCGTGTAGGTATTTTGGGAAATCTTGCAACACGTTTAGGAATCAGCTCTGTTCCTTTGTTATTGCCTTTGATGATTCAGATTGCGTACGGCCAATCCGCAGTTATTTCAGGATGGATTATTGCCCCGATGGCGCTGACTGCAATGTTCGGAAAATCATCTGTCATTAGAATCTTAAATAAATTTGGCTACAAAAGAACCTTGATGGTGAATACATTTATTATTGGAATTTTAATCTGCTGTCTTGCCATTCCGGATATTCATACCTCAATTTTTTGGTTTGTGCCGGTAATTGCCATTTTAGGATTTTTCAATTCGATACAGTTTACATCAATGAACACCATCTCTATTGCAGATCTACGTAATTTCCAGACCAGCAGCGGAAATTCTCTGATTTCGGTCAATCAGCAATTAGCTATCGGTTTCGGAATTGCATTTGGTCTGATTGTTTTAAAAATTTACGAAAACAGCCCCGAACTTATCAAAGATGAAACACACAACGCATTCCGCTTAACATTTCTTACAGTCGGAATTCTGACCATTTTGTCAAGTTTGGTTTTCAGAAGACTGCATGTTTCCGATGGCCGTAATATGAAATCAGAAGCTTAGCAGAGTATAGAGTAAAAACACTCCAAATCTAAAACTCTCAAACACCACAGCTTTCACTCAAAACCACAACTTACCACACATCAATGGAATTCTCTTTTCACTGTCCTAATTTTGTTTAAAATTAAAACAAGCATATTATGACAACTAAAAAAGTAGAAATCATAGTTCCACCGAAACCTGCGCATTTTGTAGGTGATGGTTTTAGGGTGCATAATTTTATTCCGAGCGTTCAGAAACTGGATATGAAAAGGATGGATCCTTTCATCATGCTCGATTATAATTCTAAGTTTCATTTTAACCCATCCGAAACTCCAAAAGGTGTTGGCGTACATCCGCATCGCGGTTTTGAAACCGTAACCATCGCTTATCAGGGAAAAGTAGAACATCACGATAGTGCAGGTGGCGGTGGAATCATCGGTCAAGGTGACGTACAGTGGATGACTGCGGCAAGTGGGGTTCTTCATAAAGAATATCATGAAAAAGAATGGTCTAAGCTAGGCGGAATTTTCCAGATGGTCCAACTTTGGGTAAATCTTCCTGCAAAAGACAAAATGAGCAAACCCAAATATCAGGCAATCTCTAATTCAGATATGAAAAAAATAGATCTGTCTGAGAATGGCTTAATTGAAGTTATTGCAGGAGAATTTAATGGTAATAAAGGCCCTGCTTTCACGTTCAGTCCTGTCAATCTGATGAATGCTAAATTGAAATCGGGAGGAAAAGCAACCTTTAATTTTCCTGCCAATTTTAATACTGCAGCTTTAATTATAGAAGGTAGTATTATTGTAAACGGAGAAGAAAAAGTTCCGGTCAACAATTTTGTACTATTTAAAAATGAGGGCGAAAGCTTTACTCTTGAAGCAACTGAAGATTCAATAGTATTAATTATCAGCGGACAGCCTTTGAATGAGCCAATTTTTCCGCATGGGCCTTTTGTGATGAATTCGAGAGAAGAAATCATGCAGGCTTTTGAAGATTTTAATACCGGAAAATTTGGGTATTTAGAAGATTAAGTTCAGTTATAAATATAAAATTATATTTACAGTTTGTAATTCCGGAGGAATCTGCGCTTAGCTCATTATAACGGCTGAGATCCTTTCACGACGACAAACTGAATGCTAAGTATGAAAAATTAATTCACAAATAAATATAAAAATCATGAAACCAGAATTTGAGAACATTTCATTAGTAAAAAACGAAGAAAAAAAGAGATTTGAAATTGAATATAAAGGTCATCTTGCATTTATCGACTGTAAAGAAAAGAGCCGTCAGATTGCTTTAATTCATACAGAAGCAGAATCTGAATTGGCAGGAACCGGAGCCGCTGCCGCCTTGGTAGAAAAGACCCTGATCTATATCGAAAACAGTGGCAAAAAGCTGCTCCCTTTTTGTCCTTACGTTTTTGCTTTTATCAAAAAACATCCTGAATGGAAACGTATTGTTGATGAAAGGTTTGAAGGATATGACCAGCTTTAATTTTCATTAAACTTACAATATCAAGTAGAAATTTAATTAATTTAGCCTAAACTAAAAACTAAATCAGACTTATCATGTCAAACATCGGACTCATCTTAGAAGAAAAATCAGCAGATATAGGTAATTTTTTAGTGGGAAGACTTTTACCTTTCCGTGAAAAAAGAGCCGTCGGACCTTTTGTATTTATCGATCACATGGGACCTGCTGAATTGAAAGATTATCAGAATCTTGACGTTCCGCCACACCCGCACATCGGGCTTTCAACTTTAACTTATCTTCTCGAAGGATCTATTTTTCACCGAGACAGCATTGGCAGTGCGCTTGAAATAAGACCGGGTGCTGTCAACTGGATGACCGCCGGAAAAGGGGTAGTACATTCTGAAAGAACGCCTGAATATTTAAGACAAACCGATAAAAAGCTTCACGGATTCCAAATCTGGGTAGGTCTCCCGAAACATCTGGAGCAAAGCGAACCAACGTTCAGCCATATCGAAGCAGATGAGCTTCCGGTTTGGCAGGAAGGTGAAGTTCAGTACAAATTAATTGCCGGTGAAGCTTTTGGCAAAAAATCGCCGGTTCCTGTTCATAGTAAATTGTTTTTTATTGAAATTAAAACCAAAAGTATACAGAAAATAAGTATCGGGCAAGATCTTTACGGTGAAGCAGCAATGTATGTTTTGGATGGAACTGTAAAAATAGAAGGAAATGATTATGGATCAAAACAGCTTTTGATCGCAAAAAATGCCCAACTGTGCGAGTTTGAAATGAGCGACAATGCGACGGTCTACCTTTTTGGCGGCGAACCTTTTGATGAAGAGCGTTTTATATTCTGGAATTTTGTCAATTCAGACAAAGAATTGATTGATAAAGCAAAAGTAAACTGGAATGACCAGAATCACGAAGCTTTCCCATTGGTTCCGGGAGATGAAGAAGAATTTGTACCGCTTCCGAAAGCTATTTTAAACAGGAAATAAAACAAAAGTAAGCCACTTGTTTTGTAGTGGCTTAGCTTTTAAATCATTAATCTTCTCTTTGAGCTTCTGAAAGCTTTGCAATGAAATCTGTCCAAAGCTTAGAGTCTCCGGAAGTCATTTTTGATGACCAATTTGCATGCTGTGCAGTCCATTCTTTTGATTTTTCTGTGAGTTCCAGACTTTTTGGTACATCTCCGGCTTTTGAAGCTGCAGCCATTTCAGAAACCATGGTAGCGTATTCAGTAGCGAATTCCTGAACTTCCGGATTGCTGAATTTTGGTACCGGCACACCATCTATAGTGACGCCAGATGTTTCAGAGACATTTTTCTCCGGAACAGCAGAATTTTCTGCTTGAAGGCTCTCAGCTTTTGAGGCTTTAGTGTTTTTGCATGCTGTAATGCATATTAATGCAACAGCAAACAACATTAGGATAGTTTTTTTCATAAATATCTGATTTTATCTGTATTACAAATATAAATTAATTTATGAATTATTTAAATAAAAATATATTTAGGGTTAAATAATTCAAAGAAACAATACATGTTGTAAAAAATCAATAATTATTTTTATTTGTATAAATTTTTACTGATTTCTAATATAATAATTATACACATAAATTTTTACCATGAATAATTTAATATGATAATTTAGTAAACATTACAATGCAGTCTTATTTCTACCTTAATTAAAATATTTTGAAAGTTGTTGTTAACAATTTTTGTCATTAAATTTATATTATTGAATTATATAACATAATAATTTATTATTAACAAATTAAAATAATAATAAGATTATAAATTAATAAAAATTAGAAATAATAAATATTGACCTAAATAAAAAAAACACATTAATAACAAATCTCCATATTTATTTAAAATAATTCATAAAAAACGTTGTTTTATTGATAAAATTATTTAATTTTATCAAAATTATTAAGTTATTTAAAATAATAAAATATGAAACAATTTTATAAATGGGGGAAAAATCGGCCTAAAAACTTGTACTGTTTTAGTAAATGGTACAAACTATTACCATTTCTTATCACCTCATTACTGCGTCAAATGTAATGGGGCAAAATGCATCCCAATATTCTTTTACACAATCTAATGGTACTTACACTGCACTGTCTACTCCTACTGTATTAGGATCTGGTTCTGCACTTGACAATCAAACTTATTCTATAGCACCAGCAAGTTTAAGTGGTTTTAGTTTTAATTTTGCGGGAACAAATTACACTGCATTTACAGTCTCTGCAAATGGATTTATTGGTTTCGGATCTAGTCTAATGAGCGGAAGTACTTATACTCCAATTAGTTCAAGTACAGGAAGTAATGCTTTCGTGGCGGCATATGCTGATGATCTAGGGGGGCTAAGTGCAAGTACCCAAATTTCTTGGAAACTTGAAGGTTCTTCGCCAAATAGAGAATTGGTAATAGAATATAAAAATATAAGAAACTATAATACAAGTGGTATAGATTTATCTTTCCAAATCAGACTACGAGAAACTACAAATGTTATTAATATAGTATATGGCACTATGACATATACGAGTACTACAAGTGATGCCAGTCAGGTTGGTATTAAGTCAAGTACTACTACAGGACATTTTAGCAACAGAACAACTACTACCAATTGGAATTCTACTACAGCTGGAGCTTCAAATTCAGTAACCTGTACGGTATTAAATACAGTAACAATGCCTTCATCAGGACTTACATTTAGTTATAGTCCTCCATTACCTTGTACCGGAACACCTGTAGCCGGATCTGTAACTCCTACCACACAAAATATCTGTAGTGGAACGGTACCAGCAGTTTTAGCACTTACCGGGTATTCTACAGATAGCGGTATTGCTTTTCAATGGGAACAATCTTCTGATAACAGTTCTTGGACAAATGTAACCGGAGGATCAGGAGCTACCACAGCAACATATACTCCCGCATCTTTTGGGGGTGCACTTATTTACTATAGATGTAAAGTTACCTGTACAGCTAGTACATTGTTTAGCTACTCAAATGCTGTAACGATTGATAATACTATAAATCCAACAACACAAGTTAGTGGATTAGCGTTTTCCAATATAACTCAGGCTGGTTTTACTTCAACATGGACTAACGGTAATGGAAATAGAAGAGTTGTATATATAAGCAATAATCCTATAACAGACCCTACAAATGGTAGTGCTAATGCACTTACAGCAAATAGTATTTATGCAGGAAGTGGGCAACAAATTGTTTATGATGGTACGGGAACATCAGTAGCTATTACCGGACTTATTCCCGGAACAACATATTATGTAAAAGTGTATGAATATACTCGTTGTGGCTCTGCAAACCCATATACATATTACTATAACACAAGCTCAGGTACTAACGCAAGTACAGGTAGTCCTTCGGCACCCGTGGCTGTTCCATGGACAGAAGCATTTACCACTACTTCCTTACCAAGTTCTTGGGCTAACACTTCTACATGGCTAATTGGTAATATAAATACAACTATAAATGATGGTACAACTTCTAATTATATTTATTATAACTTGTACAGCACAGCTACAACAGCAAATTTTTCGACGGCAACTTTTTCGCCGCTACCTGCAAATTATCGATTAAGATTTAATTATAACTTAGCAAATTTCAATAGTCCTTTTGGTCCACCAGCCACTGGAAGTGGAAACTTTATTGTGGCAATTTCTACAAATAACGGAAGCACTTATACCAATGTGGCCACAGTAGCAAACAATGGCGTAGCAGGATGGCAAACCTATACTTACGACTTATCATCTTATGTTGGACAACAAATTAAGGTAAAACTAACTGGTAACTGGACTTCCGGAGATTATTATTTATCTTTTGATAATTTCAGAATAGAGGAAATCGCCGCATGCGACATTGTAACCAGTATATCTTCATCTAATATTACTGCAGTAGGTGCGGCTCTAAATTGGACATCATCTTCCTCCAATCCAAGTGGAGGCTATGAATACGAAATAAGAACCAGCGGTGCTGCTGGAAGCGGATCAACAGGTTTAGTTTCTAGCGGATCTGTTGGGGCAGGTATTTTAACTGCTAATATTTCCGGATTATCTCCTGCAACATTTTACAATGCATATATAAGAAGTAATTGTGATGCTCAAGGTTATAGTCTTTGGAGTAGTGCTGCACCATTTACCACATTCTGCAATACTCCGTCTGACGCTAGTAACATTGTGATCTCAAATATCACTGCCACAACATTAACACTTAGTTACACAACAGCACCTGTAGCACCTACAGGATATATGCTTTTTCAATCCACAAGTGCAGTTGCTCCCACTCTTACCAACGGTTCGTCATACACTAGTGGGGCAAGCTATACTCTTGGAGGACAAAATTACTTATGTCTCGTGAATAACAATGTAGGAACTTCTTTCAATATAACTTCACTTACCAGCAATTCAAGGCTTTATTATTACGTATTTTCAATTACAAATAGCGGTTGTAGTAACTCCTACTCTCCAGGCATTAGCAGTGCTCCCGTAACAACGTGTTCAGCAGCACCTACCTCACCTAGAGTAACGGGAATTACAACTAATGGAGCCAATGTATCTTGGACGGCTTCTGCTGTTGGAGGAGCCTTTGCAACCATAAACTATTCTTTAGAACTTTATACAGATGCAGCATATACAAACCAAGTTGCCGGCTCTCCGTATTCTACTGGAACGCTTCTTACTCAAGCATTGAATGGTTTATCTCCTTCTACACAGTATTATTATCGTATAAGATCTACAAACGGATCTTGTGGCAGCCTTGCTACCGGCACTTTTACTACACTTTGCAGTACAATATCGGCACCTACTGCAACACAAGATTTTAGTACTTTTTCGGGAGCGGCACCTAGCCCAGCATGTTGGTCTGAAGCCACAGGAGTTTTAGCTACTACTTCTACATTATCTGGAACAACGAGCGCATGGCTTAATAAAACCAATGGGTTTGCCAATATAAGCTCAACAAATATGGGGGTTTCCATCAATTTATACGGCACAAAAAATGAATGGATTATTTCTCCGGCGATAGATCTTGGCTCTACACCGGGATTGTACATATTAAAATATAAATATGCTGTAACGGGATATAATAACACAACAACTCAAACTACTTTAAGCACTCATAAAGTAAGTGTTGTTATTTCCACCAACGGTGGCGCTACATGGAGCAGCGCAAATACTCTAAAAACCTATACAGGCGCTGGTACATATAGCAATACAGGAGCTTTTGAAACAATAAATCTAAGTACATATTACGGAGTCGTAAAAATTGCTTTTGTAGCAACAACATCTTCTAACACACCAGATATAGATTTTCATATTGATGATTTTTCTATAGAAGCAGTGCCTTCTCCTATTTGGACAGGAAATCCTGCATCTTGGGTAAACGGATCACCTATAGCTAATTTACCCGCTACTATTGATGCAGACTATTCCGGGCCTTCTTTCACTTCCTTAAATCTAACGGTGAATACCGGAAAAATACTTGATATAAATAATGGAACAACGGTAACAACCGCTAACATTTCAAACAATGGTAATATTAATGTGAATGATGGAGGAAACCTTATTCAAACTGTGGGGTCCTCTTACTCAGGAAGCGGAATCTTTAAAGTAAATAAAAACGGAACCAGTTTACCAGACAGATATGCATTTTGGGCTTCTCCTGTAGTGGGACAAAACCTAAGTGAAATTTATGGATCCGGAAACACTCCGCCGTATATTACAACTTATGAAACTTCAACTGATTATTTTATCAATGCAGCTTCTACCACAGGTGCGTTTGGTGTTGGATATGCGATTAAAACACCATCTGTTTCAAATACTACATTCGCAGGAAACCCAAATAACAATGCCCAAACAACAGCTATATCTACTTTAGGAAACGGATTCAATTTAATAGGAAATCCATATCCCTCTAATTTAGATTTGAACGCATTTTATAATGCCAATTCATCAAATATTGCTAATACATTATACTTCTGGGATAACACAAGTAGTAACGTTACTACCCAGCAAGGAGCTACAACTACAAACTTTGGATATGCTACTTACAATCCAGTTTCTAGCACCTGGGCTCCTGCTCCCAATATTTCTGCTGTTCCTACTGATACTGCAGCAAAAATAGGACAAGCATTTATTATAAAGGCTTCCAGCGGTACTTCTGTAAATTTTAACAATACTATGAGGGTTTCTAATTCTGCAGCTTTCTTTAATAAAAACAACTCTAATATTGAAGGTAAGTATTGGCTAAAACTAGCTACGTCTTACAACACTAATAATACATTAGCCATTGTATATGATCAAGCAGCCAATAATTCTTTAGATAATTATGATTCTAAAGCGTTTGGAAATACTTCAGACAGTTTTTACTCATTAGTCAATGCTGATCAATTGATTATTCAAGGAAGATCTGGTTTCAATATCAATGATGTAGTACCTCTGGGTAACAAACATTTTGAAAATGGAACTTTTGTAATCTCATTGTCACAAAAAGAAGGATTGTTTAGTAACGGACAAGAAATTTATTTACACGATAAATTGCAGAATACCTACACAAATTTGCAAACTTCGAACTATAGCTTCACCAGTAATTCGGGTGAAACAGCGAACAGATTTGAAATTGTATATAAGTTAGGTACTCTAAGTACTTCCGAAACGCAAAACTCTGATATAAAAATATATAAAGATGGTGATGATTTCGTGGTTGAAAACAGCAAATCTATCCAAAGTGTGCAATTATTTGATGCTTCCGGAAGACTTGTTCAAAACTTAAAATCTAACGAAAAAACAATAAGATTGAAAGGAATAAGCCAAGGAATGTATATTATAAAGGCTACTTCTGAGGGTAAAGAATACACAAGAAAAATTATAAAATAAGGATTATGAAAAAAATATTGATCACATCGTTCATTTTATGTTCTTTCTTTGGATTAGCTCAGCAAAATTCAAATATTTTTACAAAAGATAATACAACATATTCTGAATCTACGACAGAACAAGACGTTATGGTTGAACCTGGAAATCCAGGAGATCCTGTACCGATTGACAATTATATACCTCCATTAATGGTAATTTCAATTTTACTTATAATTTACAGCAGTAAAAAAATTAAAAAAATCGATTAAAGTAGAATAATTTATTAATAATCAGCCGCTTCGTTTTTTACGAGGCGGTTATTTTTTAAACAAAAATCAGAATGGGATACATCTTGTCATTAACTTTATATGCCAGTAATCATAATAAATATTTATTTTTGATTAGTTTTATAAAATAACAATGAAAATATTAGCATTTGCAGGAAGCACCTCTTCCACATCCATTAATAGAGAGTTGGTAAAATTTGTTTTGAAAAGTTTTCCACAAGAAGAGATCAAGTTAATTGATTTGAACGATTTTTCAATGCCGGTTTTTTCTGTTGACCTGGAAAAGAAAGGATTTCCGGATGAAGCGCATCAATTTTTAAAAAATATTGAAGAATGTGATGTGATCATTTGTTCGCTTGCAGAACACAACCGCTCTTACAGTGCAGCTTTTAAAAATATTTTTGACTGGGCTTCCCGAATCAATGTAAAAGTTTTCCAAAATAAGCCAATGCTTTTGATGAGTACTTCTCCAGGCGGTTACGGCGGCGGAAACGTAATGAATACGGCAAAAACTTTTTTTCCTCAATTTGGTGCTGATGTAAAAGAAACTTTTTCATTGCCTAAATTTTATGAAAATTTCGATTTGGAAAGCGGGGTCATCAATCCGGAAATGCTGGTAGATCTGAATGGCAAGATTGAAAATTTTAAAGACCAGATCAAAAACTAATGACAAAAGGGAGATTAGAAGCTTTCAGCGATGGCGTTTTAGCTGTCATTATCACAATTATGGTTCTTGAGCTAAAAGTACCTGAAGGAAGTGATTGGGTAAGTCTGAAACCCCTTATCGCTAAGTTTTTGGCTTATATCTTCAGCTTTATTTACATAGGAATTTATTGGAATAACCATCATCACCTGTTTCAGGCTGTAAAAAAGGTTAACGGAAATATTCTTTGGGCTAATCTTCATTTATTATTCTGGCTTTCATTAATGCCTTCTGCAACAGAATGGATCGGAGCCACACACTTTGCAAAAAACCCTGTAACCATATATGGTTTTGGATTAATCATGTGCGCAATTGCCTACACCATATTGGAAAATTTAATCCTTAAAAACGAAGGTGAAAATTCAACTTTAAAAGAAGCTATACATTCTAAATTCAAAGAATATATCTCTATTGTATTTTATATTTTAGGGATCGTCACTTCTTTTTTCTATCCTTATATTGCCATAGGTTTTTACTATATTGTTGCTTTAATATGGCTGATTCCTGATAAAAGAATTGAAAAATTACTAAAAGAAAATTAACATGGAAACACACGAGTATATCAACGGTGAGATAACCGTCATTTGGGAACCGAAAAAGTGCATCCACGCTGCAATCTGTGTAAAAAGTCTTCCGCAGGTGTATCGTCCAAATGAAAAACCTTGGCTAAAACCGGAAAACGCAACACCTATGGAGCTGAAAAATCAAATTGATCTTTGTCCTTCAGGAGCATTAAGTTATAAATTCAACACAAAAAAATAATGGCTGTAACCGTAAAAGCAAGTCTAGGCAAAACAAAATATTATACCGAAGTTGTCGCCGGTGAAAATCAACTGATCACAGACGAGCCTATAGATAAAGGCGGCCAGAATAAAGGCTTTAATCCGTTTGAAATTTTAGCCACATCTCTGGCAAGCTGTACTGCTGCAACGCTCAGAATGTATATTGACAGAAAAGAATGGGATATCGAAAAAATTAATGTAGAAGTTGAACTTGAAAATTTTCCGCTGACGAGATTGGCGGTTTTTAGAAGAAGTATCAGCTTTGAGGGAAGTAATATCAATGAAGATCAGCTAAAAAGACTGTACACCATCGCAGATGCATGCCCAATTCACAAAATATTGACCAACGAAATAGAAATACAAACCAAAATTTCATAAGATGATAGAAATTAAACAAAACAATGACGACAAACACGGAAGCTTTGAAGCTTTAATTGATGGAAAAAGAGCAGGATTAATGACATATACTTGGGCCGGTGAAGCAAGATTCATCATCGATCATACCGAAGTTGAGGAAGAATATAATGGAAAAGGCGTAGGAAAAGAAATGCTGATCAAAGCAGTAGAATTTGCAAGAGAAAATAATAAAAAGATCATTCCGCTTTGTCCGTTTGCAAAAGCGACGTTCCAGAAAAATAAAGATTTGCAGGATGTGCTTTAATTGTATAGAATTTAAAAAAATATTTATAAAAACCTTTCAGGAAATTTCTCTGGAAGGTTTTTCTTTTTCAGCAGAAACAAAAAAAACTATATTTGCTAAAATTTAAAACCTACACATGAATTCCGGAACCATACTTTTGCTCTTTGTATTTATCTATTTCATCGGTCTTTTGGTGATTTCTTATTTTACGAGCCGAAATTCTGACAACCAGTCTTTCTTTATCGGAAACAAAAAAAGCAAATGGTGGCTTGTTGCTTTCGGAATGATCGGAACCAGCCTGAGTGGCGTAACTTTTATTTCTGTTCCCGGAACTGTCGGGAAAATGACGGGTTCTGAATACATCTTCGGAGGTTTTGAGTATTACATGATGGTGATCGGTTTTTTTATCGGGTATTTCATTGTGGCGGCGGTGCTCCTTCCCCTCTATTATAAGATGAACCTGACTTCGATTTACACCTATTTAGGAAAAAGGTTCAATGTAGAAGCACACAAGATCGGTTCCATTTTCTTCATCATTTCAAGAGCAATTGGTGCTACTGCGCGTCTTTATCTTGTCGTGAATGTTTTACAGATATTTTTGCTCGAAGGGTTGGGTGTTCCGTTCTGGGTAACGGCTGCAGTGCTTTTGCTGATGGTGCTGTTATATACTTTTGAGGGCGGGGTAAAAACTATTGTGATTACCGATACTCTTCAAACATCTTTTATGATTATCAGTCTGGTTGCGTGTATCGTGTATATTTTATCCAATTTAAATTTATCTTTCGGCGAAGCCTATACCATTTTGGGAGAAAAAAATTACACCCATTTTATTAATTTTGATCCCAATTCAAAAACCTTTTTCCTGAAAACCATTTTAGGCGGAATTTTTATTACCATTGCAATGACCGGATTAGATCAGGAAATGATGCAGAAAAACATTTCTGTTGACAATCTGAAAAATTCAAAGAAAAACATGCTTACTTTCGCAGGAACACTGCTTTTTGTGAATCTTGCTTTTTTGTTTTTGGGTGGCTTGCTTTATCTTTTTGCATTACAAAATGGTGCCGGATATTCTCAGATAACAAACATTGTAGAAGGAAAAGAAGTCGTTTCTAATATTTTCGGATTCAAAGATGCTGCCGGAAATGTAAAAAACATCATGGGAGACGATTTATTCCCTGCATTATCGCTTAACGGGTATTTTCCGATGCCAATTTCTGTCATTTTCATCATCGGATTGATATCAGCACTGTTCCCATCTGCGGATGGCGCGTTGACAGCGGTTACAAGTTCTTACTGTGTAGATTTATTAAATTTAAATGAAGATAAAATAAGGACTGAAAAGCAAAAAAAACATCTCCGTATGAAGATCCATTTGACGTTTACAGTGGTCTTCTTCATCCTGATTATGGTTTTTAAAGCAATGAATGACAAGTCGATCGTTTACCTTATCATGGAAATTGCAGGTTACACTTATGGACCACTTTTAGGCCTTTTTGCTTTCGGGATTTTTACCAAGTTCCAGATTTCAAGAAAATATTCCATTCTAACGATAACGCTTTTGGCTCCGGTCTTAACTTATCTTATTAATTATATGGTTACCACTTACACCGATTACAGAATTGGTGTAGAGCTTATTATTTTGAATGGATTGCTAACGTTTATTGGGTTGTGGCTGGTGAAAAATAAAAATTATTTGAAGTTGGTGTAAGTTATTATGACACCTAGCTTATTGTACGAACCGGTCGAGGTTTAGACCATAAAAAAGCAGATACTAACAGAATCCGGGGCTCAACATCCGGATTTTTCCATTTCCGTAAGCCAGCAAAAAATTGTAGATTTGCGTGCAAATAAATCCTATATAATGAGTAAAAGTATTGAAGAGCTGAAATCTCTTACTACGCAAATCAGAAGAGACATTTTGAGAATGGTTCATGCTGTAAATTCGGGACATCCTGGTGGAAGTTTAGGCTGTACAGAGTATTTCACAGCACTCTATGGCAAAGTAATGAATTACAATCTTCCCTTCACCATGGAAGGCAAAAACGAAGATCATTTCTACCTTTCAAACGGACATATTTCACCGGTTTTCTATTCTACATTGGCAAGATTCGGGTTTTTTCCGGTGGACGAATTAAAAACTTTCAGAAAACTGGATTCAAGATTACAAGGTCACCCAACTACCCACGAAGGTTTGCCGGGAATCAGAATTGCTTCAGGATCTTTAGGTCAGGGACTTTCTGTAGCACTTGGTGTTGCTGAGGGTAAAAAATTAGACGGTGACGATTCTTTGGTATATACCCTTCACGGCGACGGAGAATTGCAGGAAGGTCAGGTTTGGGAAGCATTAATGTACGCTGCAGCTAAAAAAGTTGATAATATCATCTCAACAATTGATTACAACGGACGCCAGATTGACGGTGATACCGATGATGTTTTAAGCTTAGGAAATTTACATGCAAAATTAGAAGCTTTCGGCTGGACTGTTTTGGAAGAGAAAAACGGTAACGATCTTGAAACAGTAATCGCGATTCTTGAAAGAGCAAAAACTGAAACGGGAAAAGGTAAACCGGTAATTATCATCCTACATACAGAGATGGGATTTGGTGTAGATTATATGATGGGAACTCATTCTTGGCATGGTAAAGCTCCGAATGACGAGCAACTGGATACCGCTTTCAAACAATTATACCTCGAAGCTCCTACAGATTATTAACATCATTGATAATTGATAGGCGATTAATGATTTTCGCATTTTCATATCAATTATCAAGCAACATTAATCAATTATAAATTAGAAATTCCTCATGAAATATACATATACAGAAAAAAAAGATACCCGTTCAGGATTCGGAGCCGGATTGGCTGAATTGGCTGACACAAATCCCAATGTAGTAGCACTTTGTGCAGATCTTATCGGTTCTTTGAAAATGGAGAAATTTATCGAAAAAGCTCCTGAAAGATTTTATCAGGTAGGTATCGCAGAAGCCAATATGATGGGTTTGGCTGCGGGCTTGAGCATCACAGGAAAAATTCCTTTTACAGGAACTTTTGCCAACTTTTCTACTTCAAGGGTGTACGACCAGATTCGTCAGTCTATTGCTTATTCAGGAAAAAACGTTAAAATCTGTGCTTCTCATGCAGGTCTTACTTTAGGTGAAGACGGCGCAACACACCAAGTTTTAGAAGATATCGGTATGATGAAAATGCTTCCGGGAATGACGGTGATCAACCCTTGTGACTACAACCAGACAAAAGCTGCTACGATTGCAATTGCAGATTTTGAAGGTCCTGTTTATTTGAGATTTGGAAGGCCTACAGTACCCGTTTTTATTCCGGAAGATATGCCTTTCGAGATCGGAAAAGGAATTCTTTTACAGGAAGGAACAGATGTAACGATTGTTGCAACGGGCCACTTGGTATGGGAGTCATTGGTTGCTGCGGATGAACTTGAAAAAGAGGGCATTTCTTGTGAAGTAATCAATATTCACACGATTAAACCATTAGACGAGGAAATCATTTTAAAATCTGTTGAAAAAACAGGTAAAATTGTAACTGCTGAAGAACACAATTACTTAGGTGGATTAGGTGAATCAGTTGCAGGAATGTTAGCTAGAAAAAGACCTACGAGACAAGAATTTGTGGCTGTGAATGATACTTTCGGAGAATCTGCAACACCTGCTGAATTAATGAAAAAATATAAAATTGACGCAGCTGCCGTGAAGGAAGCGGTCAAAAGAATTTTAGATAAATAACTTCTTTTGAAGTCAAAATTAGAAAGCATCCAAATTGGATGCTTTTTTTTATCATTAAAAATTAATGCAAATCAAATATAAAGTTTCGTTTAAAAATCTGAATCTTCAAATGTCTTTTTATCTAAAAAACTTCCATTTTGGAATAATAGCCAACATCCCAAATCCTGTAAAAAGGAAAAGATTGGTCACATCAGAATAAAGGAAAGTAGACAGATAATAATTGTGCATAAAGAAGTGCAAAACCAACATTACGGGAAACAAAATTATGCCTATTTTACGATAAAAATACATCAGTGTAATTCCTGCAATCATCAACAAGTCTACCGAAAATATAAAGTAAAAATATTCTGAAGGAATATTCAGAGTTTTATGCTGCAGGTATTCATCTACGTCTAATCCTATTCCCATAAAGGTAAATAAAAGCAGGGCAGCCAAGGCTAAAATAAAACCCCATCCTTTCTTCGGATTTTCATCAAAATAACTGTATTCTTTGTATTCCTTATCCATAGTACAAAAATAAAGAACTTATGAATACATTCATAAGTTCTTCGGTATTTATATCGTCTAAAATTTGATTAAATTGATATTGCGTTGATCAATCTGTTTTTGTCGCTTAAAAACTCTTCCATAGAGATCATACTTTCAGTTCTCATCACATCCTGGATATCATCGATCTGATAAATAATTTTTTTAGCGTCTTCAGTATTTTTTGCTTTTACCTTGCAGAAAATATTATATTTTCCGGAGATAACGCTTGCTTCTACTACGTTTGGAATTGTTCCCAATTCTTTCAAAACCTCTTGTGTGCGGTTTGATTTTGTTAAAAGAATTCCTATAAAAGCTGTAAAGTGGTAATCTAGCTTACCATAATCTAAATTAAGAGATGATCCTAAAATAATACCTGCATCTTCCATTTTCTTCACCCTTACGTGTATTGTTCCTGCAGATACGTCCATCTGTTTTGCAATTTCTGTAAAAGGCATTCTTGTGTTTTCTACTAAGAAATCAAGAATTTTCTTGTCTATTTCGTCCAGTTGATAGTTCATATTAGTGAAATTATATTTTTCCTAAAAAATCAATAAATTTTTTACAAAATTAAGAAAAATATATTAACTAAAAAAAATATATCAAACATTAACAATAATTAACACGGATGATAAAAATCATTCAAGTATTCAGATTATTTAAGCCTAGATATTACGGAATCTGTTTTTATTTCATTATTAGCAGAAGGCCTATTTTTATCTTTTTTCTTCTTTTTAAAGAAAGAATTGAAGCTTTTACTCCATACGATACCACCGCCATACGCTTGATTTGCAGAACCATTGGTACCCACTGTCCCTACTCCCATTCCGATATTGGTTGGTTTAGAATATCCTCTTAACAATAAAGTTCCGTCATTTTTCTTAGAAATGTCATACTCTATAGATCCTTCTCCGGAGAGATAGTTGTTATCGGTACCCTCAGTTTTATTTAAAGGAATACCTAAACCAGTTTTGACAGTAACTCTTGGCGAAAGGTCAAAACTTACACCTGCATTAGCTCTGTCTCCACTATTTGAATATTGGTCGCCTCTCACATAATTAAGGTCAATCTGGAATTCACTGCTCATCGTATTAAGAACAGATCCCAATTGCTTTAAAAGCATGTTGTAACCTGAAGATTCTGCGACTCCTACTGCATCAATATCTACTCCACCAGTATTAGAAACGTTAAAACTGTTTAACAAAAGAATGGAACCAAACTGAAGAACATTTTCTCCTTCTGTCTGATTAATTTTTGCCGCTAAAGTTTCTTTCACTTGGCTAGAAACATCCAGTGCTGTAACATTTAGTGCAATATCTGGGTCATTCAGCGTGTTAGTAATATTTGCTTGCAGCAATATACTGATTGGCTGCAATTGGCCCATATTCAGATATTCTCCTGCATTGGAAACCATTCTTACATAATTTGCGGTAATATCCAGAGCTGGTTTCATCGCATCACCATCCCAACGGATGCTGCTGTTTTTTTGAATTTGAAAAGTTCTGTTAAGAATGGCTTTGGAAACAAAAGTTCCACTGTCTACCATGTAAGACCCGTTCATCGAAATTGCTCCCTGTCTGCCCATCTGGAATCTCAGATCCTCTGCAACCCCTTTTACAGTGATATTTCCGACATCATCACCTACTAAAACATTGACCGTAGTTCCTTTATCCACATCAAGACTGAAATCGATATTCATATTAGCTCCCGATTTTTTCTTGTCTTCTAAAGTAACCAGACCGTCTTTACCTTCTTTTAAGAATCTGAGCATCTTAAATTCTTCAACATTGGAGGTAGAACTAGAATTAAAAGTGAATGTGCTTCCATTCAGCGCTTTCATGTTCGGAGTTGATAAATTTAAAGCGGAAACAGGACCATCGACATAGAGATCTCCCTGTCCGTAGACTCTTCCCCAGAAAAGATCATACTCTTTTTGCGTAGTATTCAGCATCAATAAATTATCGGCTCTCATTACAAGGTTGACTCCCATTGAGGATAAGGTTTCAAATTGTATTGCCCCGGAAATTGTGCCCTGAGAATTTGTTCTACCGTCGTGCACCCCAATATTATTTAAAATTGCCAAACCTCTTGAAAGCGGAATAACTGTATCATCAAAAGAATAATCTACACCCGTGAATAGAAGTTTTAAACCAAATTCTTTTAAAGCAATATCTCCGCTGTAATCTAAGTTTTTCAAAGTTCCGTTGATCTTCAGATCTCCGGTTGCTTTTCCTCTCAAGTTTCCAAAAATAGCCTGAACAAACTGTTGGGTAAAAGCCAGATCAAACTCATCCAGCTGTGCTACCAAATCAATAGTCGGAGACGGGGTATTGTTATTAACAGTTCCCGTGAGGTGAAGATTATTGTTCCCGATTACACCTGCTGAAGTAACTTTCACATCAACATCATACACATTTAATGAAAAACCGTTAACCGCAGAAATGGTAAGGTCTCCCATATCATTCCCGTTCATCATAATGTCATCAACCGTTAAATCAACAAGGGGCTGCAATGTGCTTTTATCCATCCTGATCTTCACATTACCGTTGGCTAAACCCTTGATATCCATAGGATTTCCGCCCGCCTGCATCTCTAATAATTTTTCAATCGCAAAATCCTGAACTTCAGCATCAACATAGAAATCTTTAGCAGATTTAAATGTAGATTCGTTGATCAATAATGAGCTTTGATCTGAATAGATTCTGAGGTTTTTAATTTCAAAATCCTGTGTCTTTTTTCTGTAACTTATGTAATGATCTAATCCCGGTGACGTGTCGATTGCCCATTTTACATTATTAAAACTTACTTCTGTAGGTTCAAATCTGAAAATATAATCTCCCGCAGGATTTGTCGACTGATTAAAGTTAATTGCGTAATTCTTCAGATTGTCATCCAATTCATCTTCCGGACTTCCATGTTTAAAACTTGTTGCAATACGAAGCGTAGTATTGTTTTCATTTTTTCCGGTCAGAAGAATGTCTTTAAGAATGTTTTTATTGTATTCTATTCTTTTAATTTTCGCATACAGTTGCTGGTCGAGGTTAGCTGTATTTATTCTCACCATTACGCTGTCTACCAGCGCGCTGTCTCTGGTTATCATCTCCCGCTCATTGATCTTATAATCTGGATTAGCACTTGCTAAAGCCTTATCAGCATCGGTAATTTCCTCTTTTTTGGTCATTACATATTTCAGCGAGGCGGCATCAAGATTTAGAATGAGATTATTTGAATTTCCTTCGTATTCACCCTCTACGGTTGCGCCTTGAGGAAGCTTCAGATCCGGCATAAAATAGCTGACCAAACCTTGCTGAACGTCAAAGTTCATTGTGAATCTCTGTCCGCGATACAATTTTCTCGGTGGCGGGCCGACCAATATCTTACCTAGCCCGTTTTCTACCATTCCGGCAAGATCGGCAAGGTTATATTTACCGGAAATTTTACCATCAACTGCTCCGGGAGCCTTTACATCAATCACCCGATTTCCGCCTTCTATAAATGTTTTTACTTTTGCATTCGGAATCTGGTAACGCTGTGTAGCGGTTGCAAAATTGATATTATTTGCTTCAACATCCAGATTCAAATCATTTAAATTGGTCATCGATATCTTCCCGTTTACCCTTCCGCTAACGATCTGGTTTCCGGGTTTGCCGGTGAAGTAATTCATATTAAGATGTGATACACTTGCATCAATATTGGCGGAGATTCTTGAAGTGCTGAAATCGATAAGGCCTTTTAGGGTTGCTTTTGCCTGTTCATCATTAACAGTAATTAACCCATTGTATTTTCTGTGATCAAGTAAACCGTCTAAATTCAGATTATTGATTTCCTTATTCATGATATCAATACTCGAAATTTGAGATCTCGTTCTGATGCGCATGGTTTTTACATCAAAACTTTGCCCGTCGATATTGAATTTCCCTGAAATCAGACCCACCGTTTTACTTTTGGTAATCACCGAAGTATTTAAATCTTTTACTTCTGCATATCCTTTGTATTTAGGCATTGTTGTACTGAAGTCCGTCAATGAAAAATTGGAAATTTTTGCCTGTCCGATTCCGGTCATCAGTTTTCCGGAGGACACATATACTTGTTTTGGATTTACTTTTACATCTCCGTTGTATTTTAATTTCCCAAAATCATCTGCGAAGTTTTTCATTTTAGCTGAAATAAATTTCGGCATCATGGCTTTTAGATCTTTATAGGTAAAATCTGCGGAAAGATTATTGGTTTCGATCAAAAAATTACCTTTTAAAAGATTGGTAATATACATTTTTTGGGTGGCAATATTCACCGATGGATTTCTGATCAGGAAGTTATCTAAAGTGAATTTGTTCAGCGGACCTGTCATTTTCCCGCTAATATTAAAAGGAATAAAATTATCCCAATTGGTTACAAAATAAGAGATGTCATACCCGCTCAGCTGGCTTCCCATTTTGAGATTCATATCCCATTTTACTTTGTTGGCAAAATCTGCCCAGGAACCCCTATTTAAATTAAATTTAATATCTCCCTGAAGAAGAGAATGATCTGTATTCAGCGTTAAATCTTTCAGATAAAGAAAATCTTCGGTCATTGAAAAATCGGTAGAGAACGTATCTACAAAATGAGATTTCCCCCATCTTTTTGTGGTAAATGTGAAATTATTGATTTGAGCTGAAATATCTGCACCGTTCACCTTAAGTATTGGAGCGATCAGGTTCACATTCGTTGCTGTCAGCCATTTCCCAGCTTCTCCGGGAGAGTTCTGATTGACAATAGAAACTTTAGAATCAAGTATTTCTAATCGTGAGTTTAGCTGAAAAGGAGGTTTTGTAGAATCTTTTTTCTTACCGCTGTCGAAGAGTTTGGTAAAACGGATGAAATTTGAAATACTGTCGCCTTTATACGTAATGACTTTTATGTCGGCATCAATAAGTCTTAAACCGTTAAAACTTAATGAATTGTTTTTACCAATATTGGTTGCCAAAGAAAACCAATCTGAATTGGCTTTAAATTCTCTCGCTTTGATGAAATCTAAATCTTTATAATCTTTTATCCTTAATCCTTTGATGGTAACATCTCCAAAGAAATCAACCTCTACACTTTCGGTAGACATTTTAGCTTTAAAATCTCTGTTGACAATCTGTAAAGCTTGATCTGCAGCCCATCGTTTGGTAACCGGAAGATTAATGGCAATGAGAATAACGGCAACGAGTGCCAGAATTGTCCAGAAAAGGATCAGTAAAAGTCTTGCCCACCATGAATAGCTGGTTACATCTTTTGCAGCCTGCTTACCAAATTCCTGAGCGGTATCTATTGGGTGTTTTATGGCATCAGAAGCGAGCTCAGAAGCCTCTTTCACAGTCTCCTGAACATTATCAACCGTTTTCTGCACCTGATCTCCTAAGTTTTCAGCTACCGATTTTTTATGCTCATTTTCGTTATTATTCTCTAACTTTGCCATTACTATGAGTGACTCTATAATTTTAGGTATCGAATCGTCTTGTGACGATACTTCAGCAGCCATTATCAAAGGAAATACTATTCTTTCAAATATTGCCGCAAACCAGGAAATCCATAAAGAATATGGAGGTGTGGTTCCTGAGCTGGCGTCACGAGCTCATCAGCAGAATATCATTCCTGTAGTAGAAAAATCCTTCACCAAAGCAAATATACAACAAAATGCAATCTCTGCCATAGGCTTCACTCGTGGTCCGGGACTTTTGGGCTCTCTTCTTGTAGGTACATCGTTTGCTAAGTCACTGGCGATGAGTCTGGACGTTCCTTTAATAGAAGTTAACCATCTTCAGGCGCATATTTTGGCGCACTTCATCGACGATGCAAATCCTATGCCGCCAAAATTCCCGTTCTTGTGTCTTACGGTGAGCGGCGGCCATACCATGATCGTTTTGGTGAAAGATTATTTTGACATGGAAATTATCGGGAAAACAATTGATGATGCAGCGGGTGAAGCATTTGATAAAATCGGGAAAATATTTGATCTTGATTATCCGGCGGGACCAATCATTGATCGATTGGCAAAAGAAGGAAATCCTGATTCTTTTATCTTTAACAAACCAAGACTAGAAAATTACGACTACTCTTTCAGCGGAATCAAAACTTCGGTTTTATATTTCATCCAAAAAGAAATAAAGAAAAACTCTGATTTTATAAAAGAAAATATGAATGATCTTTGTGCATCGGTACAAAAATGCATCATTGAAATTTTAATGAATAAACTGGAGAAAGCAGCGAAAGATCTCGATATTAAAGAAGTTGCAATTGCAGGCGGCGTTTCTGCCAATTCAGCTTTAAGAAAAGTCATGCAGGACAACCAAAAGAAATTAGGCTGGAATATATATATTCCGAAATTTGAATACACTACTGACAATGCTGCAATGATTGCAATGGTTGCCCAGCTGAAATTTGAAAGAGGAGAATTTACAGATCTCAGAACAACGGCAACATCAAAATACGATTTATAAATCATGAAAATACTGTTAGAAGAAAAAATACTGGGGACACAATCTAAAAAAAACTCAAAATATTATTGGGTCTTGGAAACGGTTACCGGAAAAAATGAAGTGCAAAAAAAAGATGAAGACGAAGATTATTTAATGATAAGTTCGGAAACCGGATATATTCAGAATGTAAAGGAAGAGATTATTGAGAAAATCAATTCAGAAAATGTCTTCAGCTTTGCATACGATCCAAAAGAAGCTGATTATTTATCTATCAAAAACAATTTAAGGAAAAATGAATATCTCAATTTGATTTTCATGAATAATCTTTGGGTCGAAGAAATTTACGCTTGTTCGTACAGAGACTGTGAAGGCGACATATACACAACGATAAAAACCGGAGTGGCGTTTTTAAGTGATAATGAAATTTGGTTTTAGGAATCATATATCAATAATTAAGGCAGGTTTAAATAAAAGATATGAAACTTTTTTTTGGAGAAATCAATAACGGAAAAGCTATTATCAACGACGAAGAACAGCAGCACATCGTGAAAGTTCTTCGCATGAAAGATGGCGAGGAAATTCATGTGACTGACGGAAAAGGAAATTTGGCTTCCGGAACATTGATGATTGAAGGCAAAAAAGCAGGAATTGAGGTTTCACAAATAAAAACTGAAACTCCAGATTTCAATCCAAAACTTCATATTGCGATTGCTCCGACAAAAAATATTGACCGCATTGAATTTTTCGTTGAAAAAGCTGTAGAAATGGGAATTTCTGAGATTACGATTCTTCAAACCGAGAAAACTGAGCGTAAAAATCTGAATATTGATAAAATCAGAAAACAGGCGATCGCAGCATCAAAGCAAAGCTTGAGATTTCATTTTACGATAATTAATGATTTGGTTAAATTGCCAGATTTTCTTAAAAATGTAGATTCAGAAACTACTTTTGTGGCGCATTGCAACGAAAATTTAGAAAGAATTCATTTAAACGAAATTCCAAAATTAGAAAGCTACACTTTTCTGATTGGCCCTGAAGGCGATTTTTCAGATAAAGAAATTCTGTTTTTGGCTGAGAAAGGAATTAAAGCAGTTTCTCTAGGAAATCAAAGATTGAGAACGGAAACTGCAGGTGTTTTTGTAGCGGCCTGGAATTATAATAAGATGATTTAATCTATCCAGTTATATTTAAGTTTGATTTTCTCAAATTTCACTTCTCCTTTTTTAATGTAATATTCTAATGAGTCATTAGTTTCAATATTTTCAAAAGAATATCCTTTTTTAATATCCGAAATAGTGTCTCCTTGGATTTTAAATTCGTAAAATTGATATGATTTCCCAATTCCTCCTTGAATGTAAACCATTCGCCAAAGTTCATTTTTCTTTTCCAATAATCTTAATTGTCTAAAAGGCATATTAGGTTTGACAACAACGTCTGTTATATTGAATTCTTTGTCAGGATTTGCGATATTGATTTCACCATTTTCTGTCGCTTGAAAAAAATCTTTAATTTGTTGCGGAATTTTATATTTGTCATTAAAAATAATCCATTCTAAATCCTTTATATCGTCTGGATTGAAAGTTTTAATATCAGAACTGTTGATGTTTACAGCTGTAGAATCAATCGCTATGACTGTTGAATGATTTTTCGAAATAGCCTTCTGGCTTTTCCTTTCGCAAGAAAAAATAAATATCAGAACAATCAGCGAAAGTATATTTTTCATCAAATAAAATTCAAGTTATTATCTTTTTGATACTTAGCCAAAATCTGCTCTCCACTTTTTATAGAACTAACAGCCCAACGGATTTTCATTCTCAAAAGTTTTTCTTCATCTAATTTATAATCAATACCGGATTTCATCAGTTTCTGCTTTAATTCATACATACAAAGCGAGGCCGCAACCGAAACGTTAAAACTTCTCGTAAAACCATACATCGGAATCGCCAACGTTTCATCTGCAAAATCTAAAATCTCCTGAGAAACGCCTTCCATTTCAGTGCCGAATACTAATGCAATCGGTTCGGTGATTTCATATTCGGGAAGCATTTTGGCATTATTTTCTAACGAAACTGCAACGATTTTGTAGCCCTTGTTTTTAATTTTCTGAAATGATTCCATATTTCGTGAAAGCTTTTCTACTTCAACCCAAGTATCTGCGCCTTTGGTCACCCGAAGATTCGGTTCAAAGTTATTTTCTTCCTGTAAAGCCACTACTTTATGAAAACCACAAGCTTCCACAGAACGTACGATTGCTGCTGCATTTCTAAACTGATAGACATCTTCTAAAACCGGAAGCACAAAATCTGAACTTTCAGGAGCGAAAAGTTCAATTTTTTTGAGCCTTTCTTCCGTTAGAAACTGCTTCAGGTAACCGTAAGTTTTTTCTAAATTTTCCATCTATTTTCAAATCTTTGCAAATTAACGTAATTTTGAAATTCTGAACTGATTCATTTTTAAAATTCTTTGATAAATTATGAAGCGAAAAGTCCTTCTTATTTATACCGGCGGTACAATTGGTATGGAAAAAGATTACGAAACCGGGAGTCTCCGTGCCTTTGATTTCGGAAATATTTTTGAGAAAATGCCCGAAATGAAGCTAATGGAGTGTGAAGTTTTTGTTCACCCCTTTGCCAAACCGCTAGATTCTTCGGATATGGGACCTGAAGAATGGAGAATTATTGCCAATTATATCTCGAAGCACTACGAAAAATATGACGGATTTCTTGTGCTTCACGGTACAGACACTATGTCTTATACTGCTTCAGCATTAAGTTTTATGCTGAAAGGTTTGAGAAAACCGGTAATCTTAACCGGTTCACAGCTTCCAATCGGAGACCTGCGCACTGATGCTAAAGAAAATCTTTTGACAAGTCTCTATTATGCAAGTCTTTATGAAGAGAATGAAGCGGTGATTCAGGAAGTTTCGATTTATTTTGAATATAAATTATTAAGAGGAAACCGCACATTAAAATATTCGGCAGAATTCTTTGATGCATATGCAAGCCCTAACTACCCTATTCTAGGGCAATCTGGAGTTCATTTAAAAATTGATAAAGACAATTTATTCCGCTGCGATCCGAAAGTTGAATTTCATGTTGATGAACATATTTCTGAAGACGTTTTGTTCTGGAGAATTTTTCCCGGAATGAAATTAAATCATTTTAAAGAAATTCCGAAAATGAAAGTTCTGATTTTGCAGGTTTTCGGCTCTGGAACAATTTTCAGTAGTGAAAAAACTCTGGAAACGTTGCAACAAATCAGAAGCAATGGAACAGAAATCGTTGTCGTTAGCCAGTGTATCTCAGGCGGCATCTCGTTTGGAAAATATGAAAACAGCAATATTTTCTCGAGAATCGGAGCTATTAGCGGAAAAGATATGACGGCAGAATCTGCAATTACAAAAGCAATGCACTTAATTGACAACCCAAACTATACAAGAACTTTTGCCGATAATTTCTCAAGAAATATTTGTGGCGAAATAAGTGACTAACAAAATAAGAATTTGTAAATTCAATAAAATAGCTTATTTTTGCAGTCTTCAAAACAGAGAGGTGTCCGAGTGGTTGAAGGAGCTACCCTGGAAAGGTAGTATACGGGTAACTGTATCGTGGGTTCGAATCCCATCTTCTCTACAAACAAAGCGTTGATTCTTCAACGCTTTATTATATTTTAAAAATCTCGCTAAAATTCGATTTGCTTATATTTTTTATTTTTTTTAAGAAATATTTAAAGTGTTTACAAAAAATAAACTCTCATTTCTGAGAGCTTATTCATTAAAAATTTATCAAATAATTACTATTTCTTGATGAATTTATTCTCAGCCGAAGTAGAGCTTTGAATATCGCTTACATACATTCCGTTAACAAATGTAGGAGAACAGATTCTTCAAATTTAAATTGTTTACTAATTCTTAATAAACTTAGATTTTAATAAATCTTTTCCTTTATCTTCAATAGCAATCACATAAGTACCTTTTTTCAATCCTGAAACATCAATTCTTCCGCCAGTCATATCTCCCTTAATTACCAACTGCCCTGCAATGTTATAAATTATATATGTTGCTTTATCTGAAACTTTTGTTACGTTTAAGAAATCTGTTGCTGGGTTGGGATAAATATTTATATTATTCTTTTTACTTACCTCAGATGTTGACAACGGAATATTAGTGATTGTAACTCTTCCGTTACCCGTAGTATCAGGATTGGCAACAAAACCAGGTTGACCAAATTGTATAGTGACACCACCGGTTACACCTCCAACGTAGGAAGAACCACCGCCACCGGCTCCTCCCCAGTGCCCGCTACCACCGCCATAATATCCACCGCCACCAGCTGTACCACCCAAAGTTCCTGTACTTGAATAGTTTCCACCAGTTCCTAATGCTCCAGCTGTAGAATAACTTGGTATTCCTCCAGTTGCAGATGTACCTCCTGCGGTTTGACTTCCACCACCCCCTGTATAAGTTGCTCCACGACTACTTCCTCCATTACTGCCAGTAGCACCGCCGCCATTTCCGCCATTTCCGGTATAAGTATTATAACCGGTACCACCGCCACCGCCGCCTGCAACAATTATTCTGTCTGCATAGGTCGTATTTTGAGTTGTCCTGATATCAGTTCCTCCACCGCCAGTTCCACCGTTATTGCCGCTAGAGTGTGTACCTAAACAGCTACCACCTCCATTCCATCCACCTGGTGTTGAACTCGTTACCGTGCTTCCCTTACCTCCAACATAAATATAATAAGTTGTAGAGGTCGTAACCAGCAAAGTTCCGGTACTATATCCACCTTTACCACCTGTTCCCTTAAGTGCATCACCTCCATCAGCTCCCCACATTTCTATCTGATATGAACCTGCAGTAAGGGTCACCGATTGTACAGCTCCTGTATAAGAGAAAGTCTGTGCTTGTACTTGAGTAACAGACAAAATCGCACCAAATAATATTAAAAATGAGGCTTTGGTTTTTAATCCCCATATCTTAAGCTTCGATTGTTGTGTAGTTTTTTTCATGATTATAAATTTAACGTATTAAACATATGCTTTAAACCTACTGCTTACATTTTCACCGTTAGAGCGGCAATTTATTTACGCTAGAGGCTTTTATATAGACAGCCACTATATTTCCTGAAGGATGTACAGCAGCAATTAGACGAAGAATATATCCATTGTATGAAATGGGAAGTTTAAATAACATCGTATTATTTGTACAATGAACAGTACCATCATGCTGCAACCTAAAACATTGCATTGACCGTAAAATAGCTAAAAATGAGTAGATTTTTTCTAGATTATAGTTTATTTGCTGTTATTTATTTTAGGTTGAATTAAAGAAAAAAGGATTTGTAATGTTGTAAAGATGTTGTTTCATAGGCTATATTATTTAAATGTTAGAATGCATAATCTATAAACTTTTGTATTATATGTAATTAAAAATTAAATATATAAAAAAAAACAATATGAAATATGTAATAAAATAGATGAACTTCATATATTATCTGTTGCTGTAAAAATTCATCAGAATTACTGAAAATAATTCTAACCATTTGAAACAAATAAATATTCTTGGACATAAAATGTGCATTATTACGGCAATCTCCTTCTGCTCATAACTAGTCTGCACAAATAATCTTTTTTAAAAACAAACCAGATCAATAGATCTGGTTTTTGCTTGAAATACAATTCAAAAAAAATGCATTTCAACAATATAATAAAGTGAATGAATGTTTGAATCTATGTTTTATGACGGAGGTAAATTCAATAATGAATCTTATTTATAGTAATCTTAATTACAACTACTTCTTCACGGAAAGGCAAATCTACTAGCCCCGATTGCAGCAATTGTCTGAGCTCATTTTATATCAAGGTTGCGGCGGCTTTGCCGCCGCAACCTTGATATAAAATAGCGAGTGCGGAAAGCGGGTAATAGCTTCAAAAAAAATATTCGTCATTGTTTAAAAAAATCAGTTGCAAATGGTAAGAAAACTGTGACCTCTCATGTGGACTTTTACCAGAGCTTCAGACTTCAGCTCGCTATACAAACTTTGATCAAAGGCTTCGATAGCTTTAAGCTTCTGATCTATAAAATCTGCGATTCTTACCACGGAAAAATGAAAATTTTTGTAATTGGAGATGTCAACCGTGCTTCCAAAATGTGGCAGATATGCTTTGAGAAAAGGAAGAATTTTTTGATGATCGTTGTAATTCAGGCAGTATCCGTTTTTTTCTTTCAGAGTGATTATTTCGTAGTTATTGACGTAATCCAAAATGGTTTCATTTTCTTTTATTGAAATCTGATATTGCTGAAAATAGGCATTGATTTTATCTAAAACACATTGGGCATACTCCATCATAGAGATGGACTTTGTTTCAGAAACCTGACTGGGTTTTGTATTTGAATTTTTAGAATGATGGTCAATATTGAACGAAATTCCATAATTATCCAGCGATGAAAAAAAACAGTTTTTCACCTGAATGTTTGCATCAGCCTGAAGCTTATCATCAACAAAACTGTAGTTCAAATACGGTTTATAAAGCTTGGCAATACTTTTGAGAAAGTCTGTCTCATTTGTATTGTGATATTGCTCAAACCATAGTTCAAGATTGTTATAATAATTTCTTTCAAATTCTCTGAAATCTAAATAAAATGTGATTTCCATAATTTTAATATTTTATAATACAAAGCTATTGGTGTAATGCGACAAAACTTGACGTGTTTTATTTTGAATTTAAATAATTTGCAAAACTCTTCAAAAGTGACATCTTGAAATCCTATTTTGTTATATTAAATTATCGCTCCATCATTTCTCCGGCGTTTTTTCGTCAAGAAAACATCTTTGTATTGACGGCTTAAATTGCATTGGGCAAAATATTAAAACATTGAATTAACAAAAGAAGCCCGGCTCTGAAAACAGAACCGGACTCCAGGATTGAAATAATGATATATGAATAAAAAAAACTAACTTATTTCCAGCCGCCTCCTAAACTTTTGTAAATGTCGACAACGGTGCTCAATTGTTTCTCTTTAGCTTCGATCAATTCCATTTTTGCATCTAATGCGTCTCTTTGGTTTAAAAGAACTTCAAGATAATCTGCTCTGGAATTCATGAAAAGCTGATTAGCAATATGGATAGATTGGTCTAAAGCCTGAGTTTCCTGAGATTTTAACTGATAATACTGATCGATATTTTTCACTTTAGACATTAGATTTGAAATATCCAGATATGCATTCAGAATGGTTTTGTCATATTCATATAAAGCCTGAATCTGTTTTGCATCTGCTGTCTGAAAATTAGCTTTAATCGCACTTTTGTTGATTAGCGGTCCTGCCAATTCACCGACTAAACTTGTAGCAATCGACTCGGGTAATTTTACAAGATAAGAAGGTTTAAATGCTTCTAATCCTAATGTTGCAGAAATTTCCAAACTTGGATAGAATTCTTTTCTTGCCGCTTCAACATCTAATTTTGCAGCTTTTAATTCTAATTCAGCCTGCTTAATATCGGGACGGTTGGCCAATAACTGCGACGGAATTCCCGTGTACACCGTTTGCGGAATGGTAGACATAAAACTCTCTTTCGTTCTCACAATCGGTTGCGGATAACGACCACAAAGCGCATTGATCTGATTTTCCTTTTCAGTAATTTCCTGACGAATTGTATATTCTGTCGCTTTAGATTTTGCCAGCTCAGCTTCAAATTTTTTCACTGCCAATTCTGTTGCTGCAGCGGCCTGTTTCTGAATTTTAGCAATTTCTAAAGCTCTCGTCTGCAGTTTGATATACTGCTGAATAATATCCAGCTGATTATCTAATGCCAACAATTCGTAATAATTATCAGCCACTTCCTCGATCAGATTAGAAAGAACAAAATTCTTCCCTTCAACAGTTGAAAGATAATGTGCTACAGCAGCATCCTTCTCGGTTCTGAGTTTTTTCCAGATGTCGATTTCCCAGTTGGCCATCAAACCCCCTTCGAAATTTCCAAGCGGATCAGGAATCTCTTTTCCTGGCTCGATTTCCGTACTTGCATCACCGGCTCCTTCACTGGTATAACGCCCTACTTTACTCACTCCCATTCCTAATCCTGCTTTCACGGACGGACTTAATCTGCCTTTTTTGGCAACAATTCCGCTTTTTGCAATCTCTATCTCCTGAAGCGTGATCATTAATTCCTGATTATTTTTTAACGAAGTTTCAATTAAACTAACCAGATTCGGATCTGTGAAAAACTGTCTCCACGGTGTAGTTCCGCTGTTGGTATTTGCGTCCTGCTCTTCATTTTGATTAAAATTCTCAGGAATATTATTTTTTACTTCGTCCTGAATAACAGTTGCCATAGGCGCCTTACAACTTGCTAAAACAAGCGATAAGACGATGGCTGTTATATATTTATTATAAATCTTCATGTTTGTTATCGTGTTGGTAAGGTTCTGTCTGTTCGGTTAAAGGATTTTCTTCTTCGTATTTTGCCAATCGGGATTTATCGGCAATCGTTCCGAAAATGTAGTATAATCCCGGAATAATCAACAGTCCGAAAATGGTTCCGATGAGCATTCCTCCTGCTGCTGCGGTACCAATCGTTCTGTTTCCTACAGCTCCAGGTCCGGTTGCCATGACCAAAGGAATTAATCCTGCAATAAATGCGAATGAAGTCATTAGAATCGGTCTGAAACGGATTGCAGCTCCTTCAATTGCCGCCTGAGCTACAGGTATTCCTTCTTCTGCTTTTTTCTGAACGGCAAATTCAATGATCAATACGGCATTTTTACCTAAAAGTCCGATCAGCATGACCATCGCAACCTGTGCATAAATATTGTTTTCCAATCCTAATAATTTAAGACAAATAAAAGCTCCGAAAATTCCTGTCGGTAATGAAAGAATTACAGGTAATGGAAGAATAAAGCTTTCGTACTGCGCCGAAAGAATTAAATAAACAAATCCTAAACAGATCAGGAAGATGTAAACCGCTTCATTTCCACGACCCACTTCATCTTTTGAAATTCCGGCCCAATCAATACCAAAACCACGTGGTAAAGTTTTATCGGCAACTTCCTGAATAGCTTTGATTGCCTGTCCCGAACTGTAACCCGGAGCCGGAGTTCCACTGACTTCAGAAGAATTGTACATATTATGTCTCGTGATTTCAGAAAGACCATACACTTTTTCCAAATGCATAAAATCTGAATAAGGAACCATTTGATCTTTATCGTTTTTCACATATAATTTCAATAAATCACTAGGCAAAGCACGATATTGTGGACCTGCCTGAACAATCACTTTATAAGGTCTGTCGAAACGGATGAAACTTGTTTCGTAGTTTGAACCAATTAATGTTGATAAATTATCCATTGCTTTTTCAATACTTACGCCTTTTTGTTCGGCTAAATCATTATCGATTTTAAGCATATATTGAGGAAAACTCGCAGAATAAAATGTGAATGCAGAACCCAGTTCAGGACGTTTTTTCAATTCTTTCACAAAATCCGTACTCACCTGCTCCATTTTTTGGTAATCACCACTTCCTGCTTTATCCAAAAGTCTCAGTTCAAATCCACCTGCAGCTCCATAACCCGGAATCGAAGGCGGTTGGAAAAACTCAATATTGGCTCCCGGAATATTTTTGGCTTTTTCTTCTAGCTTTTCGATTATTTCAGCAGCAGATTCTGAACGATCTTCCCAACTTTTCAGATTGATCAAACACGTTCCTGAGTTTGAACCTGTTCCTTCTGTAAGAATTTCATAACCTGCCAATGAAGAAACAGATTGTACTCCATCAATATCTTCCGATTCTTTCAACAATTCTCTTGCAATTTGATTTGTTCTTTCTAATGTTGAACCAGGCGGTGTTTGAATAATGGCATAAATCATCCCCTGATCTTCTCCAGGAATAAATCCTGAAGGCAGTGAGTTGCTTAAAAAGTAAGTACATGCGCAGAAAATCAAAAGTAGAGGAAGCGTGACAAATTTTTTAGTCACTGTTTTATTCAGCAACTTCTCATATTTTCCTGCTCCTCTTGTAAATACGTTATTAAATTTAGCTAAAAGAATCGTGATCGGACCTCTCTTTTTAGCTTTTCCGTGGTTGTTTTTTAAGATTAAAGCACATAAAGCCGGAGTCAGCGTCAATGCAACAACTCCCGAAAGAATAATCGACGATGCCATTGTAATGGAAAACTGGCGGTAGAAAACTCCGACCGGACCCGACATAAACGCCACCGGAATAAATACAGCTGCCATTACCAAAGTAATTGCGATAATTGCTCCGCTGATTTCATGCATTGCTTCTTCGGTAGCCTTTAATGCTGAAAGACCCTTTTCCTCCATTTTGGCGTGAACGGCTTCAATCACCACAATCGCATCATCGACGACGACCCCAATTGCCATTACCAAAGCGAAAAGTGAAATCATATTTAACGTAATTCCAAATGCGGACATTACAGCGAAAGTTCCCACCAATGAAACCGGAACTGCAATCGCCGGAATCAACGTTGAACGCCAATCTCCAAGAAATAAAAACACAACAATCGCCACCAAAATAAAGGCTTCAAATAAAGTATGAACCACCTTTTCAATCGATGCATCCAGGAATCTTGAAACGTCATAACTGATGTCGTAATGCATTCCTTTCGGGAAATTGGTTTTTTCAAGATCCGCCATCAAGGTTTTTACATTTTTGATAACATCACTTGCATTGGATCCGTACGATTGTTTTACAGTGATTGCTGCAGATGGTTTTCCGTTTAATGTAGAATAAATATCGTACATCGATGAACCAAATTCTATATCGGCAACATCTTTTAATCTTACAAATTCTCCGGCAGATTTAGCTTTAAGAATGATATTTCCGTAATCTTTTTCATTATTAAAACGTCCCGGATATTTTAAGATATATTCAAATGACTGAGAACGTTTTCCTGAACTTTCACCTGTTTTTCCCGGTGATGCTTCCAAACTTTGCTCGTTCAAAGCTTCCATTACTTCATCTGCTGAAATATTGTAAGCGGTTAAACGATCCGGTTTCAGCCAAATACGCATTGCATATTCTCTTGTTCCCAAAATATCGGCAAAACCAACTCCGCTTACCCTTCTCAATTCCGACATTACATTAATATCTGCATAGTTGAAAAGGAATTTCTGGTCGGCTTTAGGATCGTCACTGTACAAATTAATATACATCAGCATATTCGGTTCTTCACGGGTAATTTTCACCCCTTCACGTACGACCAACGGCGGAAGTTTATTAACTGCGGATGAAACACGATTCTGAACGTTTACTGCGGCAACATTGGGATCAGTTCCCAAATCAAAAACTACCTGAATAGAAGTTTCACCATCGTTTCCGGCATCGGAAGTCATGTATTTCATTCCGGGAACACCATTTAAAGATCTTTCCAAAGGAATAACTACTGCTTTTACCAGCAATTCGTTGTTCGCTCCGGGATAGGTTGCGGTGATATTTACCTTTGGTGGAGAAATCGCAGGAAATTGAGTGATCGGAAGTTTCATTAAGGATAAAACTCCCATAAAAACAATAATCAGCGAGATTACAATTGACAGAACAGGTCTGCGAATGAATTTTTTAAACATAATTCTTCTATTCTGCTTTTAATTTTAAATTCTGAAGAACTTTCTTCGGATCCTTGAATTTCACTTTTACTTTCTGATCGTCTTTCACTTTCTGAACACCTTCCAACAAGATTTTTTCATCCGGAGAAATACCTGAAGAAATTACATAGATATCTGGTAGTTCATAAGAAACTTTGATATTTTTAGATTTCGCAACTCCGTTTTTATCAATTACGAAGACATATTTCTGATCCTGAATTTCATAAGTCGCTTTCTGTGGGATGATTAAAGCATTTTTAAGCGGTAAAGTCATACGAACTTTTCCAGTTTCACCATTTCTTAACAGCTTTTCAGGATTTGGAAATTTGGCTCTAAAAGCAATATTTCCGGTTTCATTATCAAACTGACCTTCGATCGTCTGAATTTCACCTTGTTGATTAAATATTTCGCCGTTTGCCATCATTAAGCTTACACTTTGGTTTCCGCGATCTGCAACATGAGTTTGATAATTTAAATATTCAGGTTCAGAAACATTGAAATAACTGTATATATTTGTATTGTCTGAAAGAGTCGTCAAAAGATCACCTTCATCCACCAGACTTCCCAATTTCAACGGAATTCTATCAATAATCCCTGAAAATGGTGCTTTAATATCTGTAAATGAAAGATGAATTTGCGCTAATTTCATTTCTGCATTAGCAGCATCTAATTTAGCTTTTGCCATTAATCTTTCATTTTTTGAAACAATATTGTTGCTGGCAAGAGTACTTGCATTTTTCAGTTCGATAGAAGCCTGCTCAACTTCAGCTCTTGCTTTGAGTAATTCTGCCTGATAAATCTGTGGCATAATTCTGAATAATGTTTGCCCGGCTCTTACATATTGACCTTCGTCTACGTAAATCTTCTCAAGGAAACCTTTTTCCTGAGCACGAACCTCGATGTTCTTCACTGACTGGATCTGAGCGACAAAATCTTTGTTAATAATCGTATCCATCTTCACGGGCGACGTTACCGGATACACAGAATCTTCCTGTTTTTCTTCTTTCTTTTCGTTACAGCTAAACAGTAACAGAACGGCGCTTAGGACCATGCCTGAGACAACTCTTTTCATCATAATCTAGAGTATATAAATCGTTAAATGTTGAAATTAAATAATGAGAATATTTGCTGATACGTGCAGATTAACACAACGCAAACAGTTTGTACCAAGACGGAACAAACTAAAAATTTGGTAAAAGAAATTTTAAATTCTGATAGAACGAATCAGAATGAATGTTTTTACAGAACTGAAATGCTGTACCAATCCTGAAACTGAGGGCTTACATCTTTTTTTAAATAACAAGCCAAATGAATAAAGCAAACCGAATACATTTGCAAAAACGACAATGGACTGCAATGTATCAGATAACTGAAAATCATCTTCTGCAAGCTCAAAAGAAAAATTATCTGAGCCGTCTGCTATTTGATGAGCAGAAAACTTTTGGATAGTTCCGTTTGAATGATCAATCTTATTAGGATAATTGTGAGAAACATGACCAGAGAAATCACTGCGCAAAGTTTTGACATTAAGTTTGCTTTCTACTACAAAAAGCAGAAAAAGGATAGTCAAAAAATATACAATACAGTTTTTCATTTGAAGTGGCAAAGTTAAGTTTAGATTTTAAAAGTCAATTCATCATTAACAAAATTTAACTTTCTGAGATTTACTTAAGAAATCGAATGATAGAAACAAAAATTACATATTACTTAAAAAAATATTCAAAATCCTTTCCCAAAATTATTTAAATTATCAAATATTAACATATTTTAAAGAAAAATAATTGTAATTTTACCCAATCACATCAATATTAAATGAACCATCAAAAATCACAATTCGAAATGAAAAAAATAGTTTTTGGATTCTTTATAATCCTCACATTTACAGCATGTAAACATTCAGCTAAAGATCCTGACGTGGCAATTATCAAAAATGAGACTGCATCTAAGGATGATGTAAGCAAAGAAACTATTTCTGACCGCCACGGAGATGAAATGGAGATTATCACCAACAATACAAGAGATATTGTAACTGTACATTTGAATGGGAAGACGTATGAACTTAAAAAAAATCATACAACATCCGGATTTTCTACAGAAGACAACAAATATCTCTACACAGAGACCAATAATGAAGTTACTTTGCTGAAAAAAGATATGGATATGGTACTATTTCACGGAAAAAAAAGTCAGGCCGAGACTAAAATGGCTTCACAATAACAAAAAAAGACGCTTTAAAAGCGTCTTTTTAATTTTTAAATCTTTCTAAAGAAATCTCTCCGGGCAAAGGAATATCGTTTTCTATAAAATCATACAGATTTTTAGAAAAGTAGCATCCATTCAAAATACCTCTTGCGCCCAAACCATTAAAAACATATAAATTATAATGCTGAGAATGCCTTCCCACAATCGGTCGGCGGTCTGTTACTGTTGGTCTAAAACCAAAATGTATTTCTTCAATATCAAAGTCATTTAAGTAAAATTCAGATAAACCGTTTTGCAGCTGCTCTACCGCAGATTGGTCAATATGCTCATGCAATTGTTCTCTGTCATACGTTCCGCCGTAGAAATGAAGACCATTATTCAACGGAAATAGAAAATGTTTCTTCTTAATGGTAATATCTTCCAGAATCGGTTGAGAAAGTTTAACTCTGATATGATGTCCCTTATTAGGAATCACAGGAATGTCTGAGAAATACGGGTTATTTTTAACACCCATTCCTTCGCAAAAAATAATATTTTTAAATTGAAAATCCTGATAAATTGAGTTTTGAGCATCAACTTCATTATAATTAAATTTTTCTTTAATTAATTGAGCGTTACTTTCATGAAACCCAAATAAATCATTAAAAAATCCATGAACATTTAATCTTGCTGATTGTTTTACCAATCCTGTACTAAAATCATTTTTAACATCTTCTAAGGGCTTAAAATTATCACTTAAAAAACTGGAAAGTTCTGAAGTCTGCGACTTTTTGAGCCATAATTTCTGTTCATTTTCATCATGAAAAATTCTGTGGATGGATGCATCGATTAAATAATTTATCCCCGTATATTTTTCTATTTCACCAAGAGAAATTTTAAGAAAATCTAATTGTTCCTGAGCGAGCCAGAATGTGGTAAACTTTTTTAGGACAACAGGATTTATAATGCCGGCAGAAATCTGTGAAGCGCTCTTACGACTTTCAGAAAATATCACAAATGATTTTTTGTTTTTTGTAAGCTGATGGGCAAAAAACAAAGCAGCGTACCCATCTCCCACAATTATATAATCTACATTTTTCATAATAAAAAAACCTGAGTAAAAGTACTCAGGTTTTTTATAATTATCAAGTGAAACTTAGTAATTCCACATATCATTCTCCATTTGAAGAATTTGTTCTTTGATTTTATCACTTTCCTCTAACTGCTCATCAGCATCTCTAGGAATATAATCTTTGATGACACCGTCTCCTAGGCCATTTGATGACTTATAGATAATTGATGAGAATCTTCTTGCATTGATTATGTCGTCGTAAGATAAGTCTGCAGATGAGTTCTTTCTGTTGAAAACATAATTGTTTGCCAAAATTTCTCTAGCTTTTGGATAGTATACCCAAAATAGATCCACCAATTCATCAGCACCAGCTAAAGGCTGACCATCGGGACCAATTCTACCAATCGATGATGGATCTGGACCCATAGCAGCAATACCTAATGGTCTGTATTTCATCTGACCATCTCTCTTATCAACAAACCACATACCCATAATCTTAAGAACTTTAACTTTATCTGTTGTAGTTCTAATTAAATCTGTGTATTGTTTCTTCTGTTCTTCTGTAGGTGTTACTCCAGAATTGATAATTTCAATTAATTCATCATCAACTCTTACGCTCTCTAATTTTTTTCTAATACCATCCGGAGTAGATTTAGTAGAGAAATTTTCATCTTCATAAACTTCTTCAATTTTCCCTTCTAATGCTGCATCTAACAAAATCTGATATAAAGATCTTGTATTTTTTGAAAGTAAACCATTAGGATTATCATAATAGAATGGCTGATTAATTTTATCGTTCATGTCTATAATCTCCCATACCATCATGCTTTTTAAGATGTCTTTATCATCTACAAAACCGTACTCTAGTGGCTTTACTTTATTGCTAATAACAGTATCTCCCACTTTTCTCATATTTTCAGACCTCATTTGTCTGAACTCTTCCGGAGAAGAAGCATTTAGAATAGTTTGGGAAAATGCAAATCCGGTAACTAAAACTAAAAGACTGCTAATATATTTTTTCATAATATGAATTTACAAATTAACTTATTGAACATTGATAATAACTGGTGAAATCTCCTTTAATGTTTGATTACCCAGACCTGTAGCTTTTGCTTGAATATCATAAATCTGAACTACATCACCAGGTCTAAGATTTCTTAGTAGACCTTCAGCTGAAGATAAAGAACTACCTTGAATCAGTGTACCTGCTCTTCCTGGAAGTTTCAAAATAAAGCTATTAACAGTAAATGAAACTGGGAAATCAAAATCAGGCAATGCCGCAGCTACAATTTGATTAGGAATTGAACCTACTGGCATAAAATTAACTGCTTTTCCTCTTATTTGCCCTTGTGGCCTAGGAACACCTTTGATTCTATATTCAAACACTTGAGATACAGATTTTCCTGTTGGGTCTGTTCCAGATAATGTTAATTTAACCGTAGTACCAGTTGAAGGAATAACATTCCATTTACCTTTCCCAGTATTTTTAACTACTGCTCCAGGAGCTGATAGTGACAATTTTGAATTATCTGCACCTAAAATAGATCCGGTAACAGGGTTTTCTAAACCTCTATACATTACATTCATCTTATCAGCTGATAGTAATAGACCTTGTTCTAATTTTACTTGCTGAGGACCAGCAATTACATTATAGGTATGCGTAAAAGGATATTGCGTTGCTTTTCCTGTAGCATCCGTTAAGGTAATAGTACCACCAATCTTTCTCTCTCCAAGCCCTCCGGTATTTAAAGGAAGATAACCTTTACCATTTTCCTGTCTGCTTACACCACTGATGCTAATTTTATTGCTGTTAGAATAATTCCCTAACATAATAATTGCTTCAGCTTTTTTACCAGACTGAACGTCTGTAGGTGCAGAAACAATCGCTTCATACTGATTAAACTTAATGCTTGCATCTACTTTTTCCTGAAGCATTAAAGCTAATGCATCAGATTGTACGTTTCTTGCATCATTCTGAATAATCTCAAGATTTGATATCGCAGCAATAAGTGGCTGATGATAAAATTTATTCTGAAACCAAGTTTTACCGTTTGGAGATTTCCCCTGAGGATAATCTGTAATGATAGATCTGTTTGCTCTGTCTACTAACTTCAACAACTGAGGATTATTTCCGAAAGTGCTCACGATGTAACTTCTTACATCTTCCATTTTCTTTTTCAGTTCAGTAGCATTGTTTGAGATAGAATTTTCGTCACCTTCTTTGAAAAAATATTCGGTTGTAGCTTCATTATTATTTAATGCTGAGAAATTCTCGCTAACATCCATATCTTTTCCTGTTTTAGGATCTTTATCAAAGAATTCTGAGTTTTTCTTCAAAATAACTTTAATACCTTCTGCAGAAGACACCAAATCATCGATTTTACCTTTCAAAACCTTATATTGTTCCCAAGGCTGAGCATAGGTATCGGGTACCTGCTGAGCTTTCGCTGCCAAAGTAACTTCAAAAATATCCTGATTTTTATCTTCTGTCAGATGTCTGGTTTCATTAAGAGCCCTGGTAGAATCATAATATGATCTGATGATTTCAACATCAATATTTAACGCCATCATTGCGATGAAAACCAAATACATCAGGTTGATCATCTTCTGACGTGGAGTCTGTTTTCCTTTTGCCATTCTTTCTTCTTTAGTTTTTTTGAATTAAATTAAATAATGGTTCGGGATTATGACTTCATTGCTGTTAACATGCCTCCGTAAACTCTGTTTAAGCTGTTTAAGTTTGATGTTAAACCTTGTAATTCTAGATTAAACTTCTCAGAATGTGCAGCTGACTTTTGCATATCTTCAACATATTTTTTAGCAAATTCAGATTGTCTCTGACCGCTTTCTAACTGCATAGCATATAGAGCGTTCATGCTTTCCATGTGTTGAGCAGCTTTGTTTAACTGATCATTATATTTATGAGTAGAAGCAGATACATCAACAGTTTGGTTGATTTGATCTACAGAACTTGAAAATTTATCGATTCCTGTTCTTAATCTGTCAAATAACTGCACATCTAATTTTGCATCCTGAAGCATCTTATCCAGTTTACCAGATAAAGAATTTTCTAATTCTGCAAAATGATCAGCTGTATTTTTAGCAGAAACATTTGAATGTAATGGGTTTGGGTTTGCATGCTTATCTAATAATTCAGGATAAACATTTTCCCAGTGGTAAGACTCTTCAGCTGCTGGAGGGTCGAAAGCGAAAATAATAAAGATAATTGCCTCTGTAACAAGTCCCACTGTAAGTGCAATGTTACCATTAATTGGGCCAAATGAAATGTGAGTAATTTTAAGCCAAGCTCCAAGAATTACAATTGCAGCACCGAATGAATAGAAGAAATTCATCCAAGCATCTTTAGTCTTAAACATATAAGTTAGTTTTTTTAATATTAAATAAAATTGTTTCTGAAAATAATTTAATTGATAAGATTCTTATCTGGTAACTCTTTTTACCTTAACAGCTGCTTCAGGGATATCCTGTACAGTTCTGAATCCGATATAACTTCTTGCAGAGTCTTTGCTTTCAAAATCTCTAGCTCCAGTCATCAACATATATCCAACATCTTTCCAAGAACCTCCTCTTACAGATCTTTTAGCATCTTCTTTATCCTTAGTAGAAGGATTTAAAGTTGAAGAGAAACCATAAGATGAATTGTTGTAAGCAGATTCTGTCCATTCAGAAACATTTCCTGACATATCGAATAATCCAAATCCGTTTTTCTTAAATTTCTTTACCGGAGCAGCATACATGTAAGTACCTTTCACAGCATCTTCCATATAATCGCCTCTTTTCGGTTTGAAGTTTGCAAGATAACAACCTCTATCATCCATTAAATAAGGACCTCCCCAAGGATAAGTAGCGTTTTGCTTACCTCCTCTTGCAGCGTACTCCCACTCTAATTCAGTTGGAAGACGGAACTGTAAAGGTCTTTGTTTTTTTCTTTTCATGCTTTCATTGTAGTCAGATTTCAATTTTGATCTGAAATTACAATATGCTCTAGCCTGGTCCCAAGTTACCCCAACTACAGGATAATCTTTGTAAGCTTTGTGCCAGAAATATTGTTCAAACAATGGCTCATTATATGTAAAGTGGAAATCTTTAACCCAAACTGTTGTGTCCGGATAGATTGCAATGCTTTCACTTCTAAGGTAATTAACACCTCTTTCGTTTTCAGCAAGAGCTACATCCATATCTCCCCATCTATAATTGTATTTTAATTTACTAACGTCAAGTAATCTTTCGCTACCTACTCTAGAAGAAGCTGGTAAATACATAGATTCTAAAACTTCAGCATATTCTACATCTGGATATTTAGATGTGTTCCAATGCAATGGAATTTTCCAATCTAATTTTTTTGTATCATCAAAACCATCTCTTCCACCTGCTCCTTCAAGATATTCCTGATATGCAGTAAGATTTTCTTCTTTTTTTGCAAGGTATGCATAGTCTCCGATGCCTGTACCTTTACCACCACCTTCACCACCTTCTCCGGCAGCTTCAGCTAGCATGGTTCTTGCAATAGAGTCTCTAACATAATTAATAAACACTCTGTACTCTGCGTTTGTAGTTTCTGCTTCATCCATAAAGAATGACGATACAGTTACTGTTTTCAATGGTGCTTTTTCAGGGCTGTCTGTGAAATCCACATCAGCTTGACCTGCAACGAAAGATCCTCCTGGGATGGCAACCATACCAAACGGTCTTTCCGCAACAAATGATTTTGTTTTTTCTCTAGGTATCAATTCCCCTTTTGTTCCTGGCTTCCCAACAGAAGAAGATCCACCACCTGAACAAGATACCGATGCTACCGACGCAGACAATAATAAAAGAAATATCCTTTTCATGTTAATTTTTATAATTAAGCCGTAAATATATAATTTTTTTAAGAAACTTTTAAGATTTTTTTTAGAATAACGAAAAAAATCTAAATTTATTTTATTTGCAAGTATTTTTACTCTACAGTTACAGATTTTGCAAGGTTTCTCGGCTGATCAACGTTTGCACCACGGTAAACTGCTATGTAATAAGCGAGTAACTGCAATGGAACTGAAGCAACTATGGGTGAAAAACACTCTGAAGTTTCAGGAATTTCAATCACATAATCAGCCATTGCTTTTACCTGCGTATCTCCTTTATTCACAATTGCAATTACTTTTCCTTTTCTGGCTTTAATTTCCTGCACATTGCTTACAATCTTATCATAATGACCTTTTTTAGGCGCTATAATAACAATAGGCATGTTTTCGTCAATTAACGCAATAGGTCCGTGCTTCATTTCTGCTGCAGGATAACCTTCAGCATGGATGTAAGAAATTTCTTTTAACTTCAATGCTCCTTCTAGTGCAGCCGGATAATTGTACCCTCTGCCCAGGTAAAGGAAGTTGGTTGCGTTTATGAAATCTTTAGCAATACTTTGAGTCAACTCGTGAGTTGCTTCTAAGACTTCTTCAATCTTCTTAGGAATGGCATTTAATTCAGCGATTAAGCTCATAAATTCTGCATTTCCTAAGTTTCCGTTATGCTTTCCTAATTTCAACGCTATAAGCGAAAGAATCGTAAGCTGAGCAGTAAACGCTTTTGTGGATGCAACACCAATCTCAGGTCCTGCATGGGTATAAGAACCGGCATCTGTAATTCTAGCAATTGACGAATCAACTACATTACAAATTCCATAAATAAACGCTCCTTTTTCTTTTGCCAGTTTCAATGCTGCCATTGTATCAGCAGTTTCACCTGACTGAGAAATAGCAATAACAACGTCTTTATCTGTAATAATTGGGTTTCTGTATCTAAATTCTGAAGCATATTCTACTTCTACAGGCACTCTTGCAAATTCCTCAATTAAATATTCACCGATAAGACCTGCGTGCCAAGAAGTACCACAGGCAATAATGATGATTCTGTTGGCATTTTTAAATCTTTCAAGATGATCCCAGATTCCCGCCATTTTAATAATTCCTTCATCCACAATAAGTCTGCCTCTCATGGTATCATGAATTGATTTTGGCTGTTCGAAGATTTCTTTAAGCATAAAATGCTCATATCCACCCTTTTCAATCTGCTCCAAATTTAATTTAAGTTCCTGAATTTCAGGAATTATCTTAGAATTATCAGTAATTGTTCTGATATCTACACCGTTTTCTAAGGAAAGAATCGCCATATGACCTTCTTCCAAATAAATAGCTTCTTTGGTAAATTCTACAAATGGAGATGCATCCGATGCAATGAAATATTCTTTATCACCAATTCCGATGGCTAAAGGAGAACCTAATCTACCAACAACCAAAACTCCCGGATAATCTTCATGCATTACAGTAATCGCATAGGCACCGTATACTTCATTCAAAGCATATCTTACTGCTGTAGGAAAATCTATCTCAGGATTAATATCCATAAAATACTGGATCAGATTTACCAAAACTTCTGTATCTGTTTCAGATTTAAAAGAAAAACCTTTACCCGTAAGCATCGTTTTGATCGTATCGTAATTTTCGATAATACCATTGTGAACGATGGCAATTTTTCCGCTGTTAGATAAATGGGGATGGGAATTTCTGTCACTAGGTACACCGTGTGTTGCCCATCTCGTGTGACCCATACCTACCTTTGCAAATCCTTTCAGCTGACCTGAGATATTTACTAGATCATCAACTTTACCTTTTGTTTTTTCAACGTCAAAGGCATTATTTTCGCCTTCCAAAACGATTCCGGCACTGTCGTAACCTCTATATTCTAATCTTCTCAGCCCATTAATAACAATATCATAGGCATCCTGAAAGCCTGTATAACCAACTATTCCACACATATTTCTATAAAAGTGTTTTTTTTATTTATTATTTTGTACCGTAGGTAACTCGTAATTGAATTTTATCAGAATTTCCAGTATCTGATCCGATGAAAACAGCTCTATCTAAAGAGAAATTTCTCGAAGTAAACTGGTATCCTGCCAATGTACTTCCGGTAGAAGATTGCAGGAAATTACCCATATCTATTTTGAAATATTTATCCTTATAATATTCTACTCCCGATTCAGGTGATTCAACAATATCTTTCAAAGATTGTGTTACTGTAAAATCGTAATAAGCAGGATTTTTATCTAAATCATATGCTTTAATGTAAGCAAAATTAGGTGTAGTTACAAGCGCTAACAAATCATTTGTGAAATTTGTTGTTTCTTTAGGATTAGAAGGATCTGTTTTCCTATCAATATCTTTTTGAACGATTGTCAAAATTGTAGGTTTTTTAAGATGACTCTTCCATGCATCCTTATCAGTATACATTCTTATTTTTGCACTGATAATCGCTGCTTTATTTTTTTGATACAAAGTTTTAAGCGCTTCAATCGTTGCCACAGGAAATTTAATTCCTATAGAATTACCTCCCATTGCCTGTGCGAAAAGTTTAGTATCTCCAGTAGGATTTCCAGTGCTTGCTGTCTCCAATGCAGAATCGCTTCTATCATACACATAGTTTCCAACATGTACGTTTCCGTTACCAACTGAGAAAGCATATTTCTTTTGAGTTTTTGCAGTTGCACCGGTATCAAGAGATTTATAATACATGATCAACTCCACAGTTGAAGGTGAAAACTGAACCAGATATCCATCACTATCATTTACAGAAATTTTTAAACCTCTGAAATATCTGATGAAATTGGAAACATCTTTCAATTCAGGCTGTCCTTTTTTATCAATAATCTTCGTCTTAAAGAAAATAGGGTCAAGTGGAATTCTAAAGCCAACATCAGATGTAAACAATGAACTGTTGTCTGAATCTTTAGTAATAGCAACAGAATTTACATATCCGTTGAAAACTTTAGAACCTAATAGTTGGTTTGCTAGATAAGCCTTATTTGAATAAGCAATATCTGTGTATCCATTTAAAAATTCTGTAACCTCTTGTACATTTACAGTCAGATTACCTCCATTTAATTTTGTTCTTCCATATTTGGTTGCAGGATATCTGTTAATTATTTTTTTAGCAGGCACAGAACCATCCGGATAAATATAATTTTCATCTGTCGTAGTCGTAAGTGAATCTGAAGCGTACAAAGGCTTAATGACCAATACTACAGAATCAACTTCAGCACTTCCCCCAAAATCAGGATCATAAGCAGGAAGTCTAAGCTGAGTATAATAAGCTGCTTTTTGCATCCCAAACTGACTTTCGGTAAAAGCTCCTAAAGTCGCTAAACCTAATTTTGAAGCATCACTTCTGATACTGTCATTATTATCAATGTTATAAGCGATAACATCATAAGGAACTTCATGGCCCTCTGTAGCGCCATCTAAAAATAATTGCTCACCCAAAGAATCCGGATCAGGTTCGCAATTGTAAACCAACATCCCTCCAAAAATCACCATTGAAAGTATAGTGAAGGCTTTTTTCATATTGTTAATCATCAAAATTTCTTTTAATATAGTTTACTGATAGAATCTATGTCTAAATATTCAGATTTAGAAGTGGAGGTTTCATTGAAAGCTTTATCTAAATCGCCTTCTAAAAACTCATCTCCTTTTACCACTTCATCCACATATTTCATACTTTCGATTACAAAGCTTTGAAAACTAGGAGTATTTAACGCCTCTAATCCCGAAATATTATCAAACTGCAATTTTTCAACAATACTTTTATCCAAAGGAGCATCTTTCTCATTGTATAATGAAAGAACAATTTTTGCATCCTTAAAATAAGTATCAGATTGATAAAAAGTTTTTAAATAAACCGGAATAAAAGAAGCCATCCAGCCGTTAAGGTGAATAACGTCCGGTACCCAATTAAGCTTTTTGATTGTTTCTATAACGCCTCTGGCAAAGAAAATTGCGCGTTCATCGTTATCAGGAAAGGCAGCGCCTTCATCATCAAAATAATATTGTTTTCTTTTAAAATATTCTTCGTTGTCGATAAAATAAACCTGCAATCTTTCTCCCGGAAGAGATGCTACTTTAATAATCAGGGGCTGATCTAAATCGTTAATGATAATATTCATCCCAGAAAGGCGGATTACCTCGTGAAGCTGAAATTTTCTTTCACTTATCTGTCCGAATCTTGGCATAAAAACTCTTACATCATTGCCTTCTTGGTGCATTTTAAGTGCCATTTTGTTTACCACTGTTCCTAAATTTGTATCTTCTTGATAAGGGTACATCTCTGTGGTAATGTACAGTATTTTCTGATTGGGCATATAATTTTTATATAATTTTAAATAATCCTATAGGTTGCAAAATTACAAAAAAACATCCAACATTATTGTAATTAACATTTTTTTACGATAAAGGCCTAAATCAAAGTGTTAAATCTTGAAAATTCTTATGAGATAATTTACTATTTTTGATTCGCTATTAAAATAAATTATGGAAGTTCTAAGAAACAAAAAAACACTTCAAGACTTTATTGAAAGACAAAAAGAAATGGGAAAGAAAATTGGTTTTGCCCCGACGATGGGTGCGTTACACAATGGTCACCTTTCTTTGTATGAAGCTGCACGTACAGAAAATGATTTGGTGATTTCTTCAATATTTGTGAACCCCACCCAATTTAACAATGCGGAAGATTTAAAAAAATATCCGAGGGATGTAGACAGAGACCTCTCTATGCTTGAGAAATCAGGTTTGGTAGATGCCGTTTATATTCCCGAAGTGCAAGATATTTATCCCGAGAAAGCAGAAAGCCTGCATTACGATTTTGATGGCTTAGAAAACGAAATGGAAGGAAAATCCCGGCCCGGACACTTTGATGGTGTAGGAACTGTTGTTGAAGAGCTATTCAGACAGGTAAAACCCGACAATGCCTATTTTGGCGAGAAAGATTTTCAGCAATTGGCAATCATCCGTAAAATGACCGAAAAAAAACAACTTCATATCAATATTGTAGGAGTAGATATTTACAGGGCGGAAAACGGATTGGCTTTAAGCTCAAGAAACCAAAGATTGACAGAGAGCAGGAGAGATGAAGCTAAAATCATCTATGAAACATTAGTAAAAGTAAATGATTGGTTTAGAGTAGTTTCTGTTTCCGAAATAAAAAATAGAGTAAAAGATATTTTTGATGACCAAAAAGGCATGAATCTTGAATACTTCATGATCGCTGACGAAAAAACTTTGAAAGAAACCGATTTTTTTTATAAAGATAAATTGTACAGGGCGTTTATCGTCGTGGTGGTAGATGGTGTGAGATTAATCGACAATATGCATCTAGATTAGGCATAAATAAAAAATCAAAGGCCTCCTGAAGGAAGCCTTTGAACACCAAATCACAAAATATTAATATGAAAAAAATTTACTTTTCAGTAAACTTGTGACCCGGCTGGGATTCGAACCCAGGACCCATACATTAAAAGTGTATTGCTCTACCAGCTGAGCTACCGAGTCGGTCTTGTTTTTACATTCGATAAATATAAAATAATTTTCAGACTTATCAAATTTTTTTTTGCAGTGCCTGCGACTGGACTCGAACCAGCACATCCTTAGGAAACCACCCCCTCAAGATGGCGTGTCTACCAATTTCACCACGCAGGCAAAAAAATTATAAAAAATACAAATTTTTTGCTAGTGACCCGGCTGGGATTCGAACCCAGGACCCATACATTAAAAGTGTATTGCTCTACCAGCTGAGCTACCGAGTCGGCCACTATGTAATCAAGATTTCATCGCAATTGATGTCCTTGTTTTTAGTGGTGCAAAGATAGAGCTTTTTTCATTATCTCAAAACTTTTTCGCAAATTTGTTCAAAATAAATTCATGATAATTTCACTGGTCGGATACATGGGAAGTGGCAAATCTCACATTTCCAAAATTTTAAGCGAAAAAATTAATTTTAAACTCATCGACCTTGATAGAGAAATTTCTAAGCGGAATAAAATGACGATCCCCGAAATCTTCGAAAAAAAGGGCGAAATCTATTTCCGCAAGCTTGAAAGAGAAACATTAGAAGAGATTCTGGCAACCGAAGAAAACATTGTTTTGAGCTTGGGCGGAGGAACACCTGTTTATTACAACAATATGGAAATCATTAACCATAATTCTAAAAGCATTTTTCTAAGATCATCTGTCAATACTTTAGTGGAAAGAATTTCAAAACAAAAGGAGAAAAGGCCCTTAATTGCAAATATTTCAGACGAAAACCTTCCCGAGTTTATTGCTAAACATCTCTTCGAGAGGAATGAATTTTACCGTAAAGCTCAATTCATCATCGGGACAGATTCTAAACAACCTGAAGAAATCATGAACGAGATCATTGATAAATTATATTTATGAATCTTTTTCTTCTTCCGAATTATTCTCCCCAAAAAAATCATCCCAGTCTGTAAAATCTGCATCAACATCATTTTCTACATAGCCATCAATTTCTCTTCTGTCTTTTTTGGTAGGTCTTCCTTCACCTCTGTCGCGGTAATAGCTTTGAGTCATTTTGCGGACTTTCAATATCTCATACTGCTCTTTGTCGGTAACATCTTTAATATGTAGGGAAACTAATTTTGCCCCAATTCTGCTTTTGGGGATCTGTATGACTTTTATTTTATAATCGATCTGATTTTTACGGATTTTTATTACATCACCCTCCTTCACCTCTTTAGACGACTTTACTACAGAGTCTCCTATTGATACTCTGTTCTTTTTGATCTCATCCGTAGCAATACTTCTGGTCTTGTAAAAGCGAATACTCCATAAAAATTTATCTATTCTCATTATTTTTTATACTTTTGCCGTTATATTATCTGTAAAGTAATTAAAGTTTTTGAAATGAAAAAAATATTTTTGTATATCCTTGCCGGATCTTTGTGTTTTTCGGCTTGTAAAAAAGATGATGATGAAGTAGCAACATATGTTGAGCCTGAAAACATTGCAACTCAAAACACGTATGACGATCAGGCTATTCAAAAATTTTTGAATGATAATTACCTGGATGCGCAGGGTAATATAAAATCTTTCAGCAGCACGGATGCAGCTGATGATAATGAAGTTAAACTGATTAATTTAAATCCTCAGACTTTGCCTTCAGGTGTAATTTACATCGTAAGAAACAATGCTCAGCCAACGCCCGGAACTACAATTGCGCCCACAGACATTGTAAGATTGATGATGCGTGCCAGAACTTCTCTTGCAGGTAACACAGATGGTGAAACCAAATTTCTTACTACAGAGCAGTTTGTAAATTACAGCCCACTGGACGGTACAGGTTCTCCTATTGTTGACCCTATGTTTTATTATGTAACAGATGCAAAAATGGCATTATACAAAAATACAGACCGTAATTTTTACGAAATTGAGGGCTTTAAAGAAGCATTGCAGAAATTCAAAGCTTTCAATAAAGCTGATGATGAAAACTATAACCTTCAGGGTGTAATTATTGTCCCTTCAAGAGCGGCATTTGCCAGAGATTCACATTATAATTACAGTGGATATTCTTTCAGAAACAGAACATTTATTTTTAACTTTCAGGTGTATAAGACTACGCCAAGAACTTAAGCTGGTATAAAATAAAAAACTCCGCTTCAAATATTTTGAGGCGGAGTTTTTATTTATTGATTAATCAAATCATCATGTAACAAGCATAATTTAGTAGAAATAAAGCTGTCGGATTATACTTTTGATAAAAAACTTTCGTAAGACGATTGCACAGAAACTGTACCATCAGACTCTATTTTTTCTAATTTTAAGAATTCAATCTGATTAACAGATGCCGAATCAAAATCTTTCTGCACTCTCACATAATTTTTTGTGAAACCGTACATTTTTCCGTCCTTATTTTCGTGTTCCCAAAGTACAGGAAGTGTTTGCCCAAGCTGAGTCTGGTAGAATGCCATTTTCTTTTTCTCAGAAAGAATTCTCAACATTTTGTTGCGTCGTTTTCTTTCAGGAATCGGAACTGCACCATCCATTTCTGCGGCTTCCGTATTTTCTCTTTCAGAATAGGTAAAAACGTGCAGATAAGAAATCGGAAGTTCATTTAGAAAGTTATAAGTTTCCATAAATAGTTCTTCTGTTTCACCCGGAAAGCCAACAATGACATCAACACCAATGGCCGCATCGGGCATCACCTCGCGTATTTTATTGACTCTGTTGTTGTATAATCTGGTCAGATAGCGACGCTTCATTTTTTTCAATAAATCATCACTTCCCGATTGCAGCGGAATGTGAAAATGCGGAACAAAGCTTTTACTTTTAGATACCAACTCAATGCTTTCATCTTTCAAAAGATTCGGTTCGATTGACGAAATACGGATTCTTTCGATACCGTCAACCTGATCTAATTCTTTAATTAAATCTAAAAAAGTATGCTCATGCTTTTTATTTCCAAACTCGCCTTTACCGTAATCTCCGATGTTTACACCTGTAAGAACAATTTCTTTGATGCCCTTTTCAGCAATTTCCTTAGCGTTTTTAAGAACATTTTCAATAGTATCCGAACGGGAAATCCCTCTGGCTAAAGGAATTGTACAATATGTGCATTTGTAATCGCAGCCATCCTGAACTTTCAGGAAAGCTCGCGTTCGGTCTCCGATAGAATAGCTTCCAATGAAGAAATCTGTTTCTTCAATTTCGCAAGAATGCACAACACCCTCACTTTGAGACTTTTCCAGATCATCAAGATAACTTAAAATATTGAATTTTTCTTTGGCTCCAAGAACCAAATCTACGCCCGTAATCTGTGAAATTTCTTCCGGTTTTAATTGAGCATAACATCCTATAATGACAACCAGACCTTCAGGATTGGCTTTCATTGCTCTTTTTACATGAAGCTTACACTCGCGGTCGGCATTTTCTGTCACCGAACATGTGTTGATAACATACACATCTGCTTTCCCATCAAAACCTACCTTATCGTAACCTGCATCTGTCAATTGGCGGGCAATGGTAGATGTTTCCGCAAAATTTAATTTGCAGCCAAGCGTATGAAATGCGGCAGTTCTGTGAATGTGAGACATTTTTTCTGTTCCTGAATTTGTGGGTGCAAAGATAATGAATTTAGTATGAAATTGGATCGATTCAATCTATTATGCTGTTATTATGAATTTTAAATGGCATTTATTTCACTACCTTTCGCAAAACTTAGTTCTTACTTGGAGGCTTTTCGTTTGAGCAAAAAATCCGGATAACAGCTTTTTGCGTATATAAATATAAACTCCGATAAATGAATTGTATGGTTAGCCATTTTATGCAGGATTTAAATTCCCTGAATATTGAAAAGCTGGAAAAATGGTTTACTGACGAAACTGTATTATGGATTCCGCCCACAGAAGAAATTTCTGGTAAAACCAGGATTTTGGCTTTGTTCAGAGCTATTTTTAGACGTTATGAAAATATCGAATGGAGCGTATCTGAAATTTTCCCCTTAGGAAATAACAAATTTTTTTATCAGACCAATTCTTTAGGGAATATGTATGGAAAAGGCACGTACAAAAACGAAATTTGCACTATTATTCAATTTTCAGAATGCGGAAAAATTCAGTATCTATCAGATTATTTTAAAGATACCAATATTTTTAATTAAAAAAACCACCTTTCTCAAGATGGTTTTTTGTATTTAATTATAATTATTCTCTGTTTTTCACCATTACCCAACCTGTATATTTGAATAGGGTATTCTTCTGATCATTTTCGTTCCATATTACAGAATACCAATAATTTCCGGTAGGAACTTTTTTACCTCCTGATGTTCCATCCCATTTATAATTGTTTAATTTATCTGCCTGGAAGATTTTATTCCCATATCTGTCAAATATATTGAACACTAAATTTTGTTTATGTCCTAGAGCAGAATAATCAATGATATCGTTGATGCCGTCACCATTGGGCGTAATCACGTTGATTAAATTAGGAACTACAATATTGACCGTTATTGGTTCGCAATCATAAGAATCTTTTACATAAATAACATGATCACCTCTCGAAATATTATTAAACACATTAGAATCCTGCCAATTGATATTATCCATAGAATATTTGTAAGGAGCATTACCGCCGTTGACATTTACGGTAACTGTGGTATTTGAGATTTCTACACTTGTTACGACGGGCTGCTCAGAAGCATATACCTTTACCGTTTGATATGAGATACATTCTCCTGTTTTTAATTTTACCCAGTATGTTCCAACACCCACGTTTGTGATGATCTGTGTTGTTGCGCCGGTACTCCATTCATATCCGTCGAATCCTACACCTGCATCAAGAGTGGTTTTATCTTCAATACAGATGATTTTATCCTTTAAAATTGCCGAATAAACAGGAGGAATTACTTCTAATGTAACTTTAGCAACAGCGTAACATCCATTTCCATCAGTCACTTTAATGTAAACGACACCGCTTGGAGCGATATATGCGGCAGGTGTTGATATTTCATTGGTTCCATTTATTGCATCCTGCAAAGATTTATAATATTTTTTTGTGATCCCGGTTTGTAACGTCACATTTGCTGTAGTAAGATTAAACGCTGCAGTAACTAAATTTTGCTGTAGTGCACAGAAGCGTAAAACGGCATCATTAACCACTACTTCCGGATAAAAATTCAATGTAATTGCAGCCGTATCAGAGCATCCTTCGGCTGTTTTCACTAAAGCATATATCACCCCGCCTGCAGATACATACTGAGTAGGATTGGTGATTTCAAGTGTACCTGCATTCAGGTTAGCCATTGTCGGATAATATTTTATGGTCACGTTTGGACCTGTAAAAACTGCCGCCGATGTAAGATTAAAAACCGCTGTACCCGTTTTGTTGTTGTTACAGGCCAATAATGTTTTATCAAGAGCATTTATATTGCCCTGCTTAAATTTAAAAGGACCTATTTGTCTACAAAAATTAATCGGATTTGTTGGATTCACTGGATCCTGGTACCGTATGCTGTAATAGTAAACTGTTGTAGTATTTACGGTAATAGGTGCTGTGATTGGGTTTGTTCCGGCCAATGCATCGTTCTGTGTAGTATGATAAGAAATTACAAAATTGGGGTTTCCATTGAGAATTCCAGCTGTAAGTGTATTGAAATCAAAAACCGCAGGACTTACGCAAATGATGACCTCTTTTGGATCAGCAGGATTTGCTGCAGGAACTCCCGGAGCAACAAATGGATTAGGCTGCAATGCAGGATGTGTAAATGGCGAAGCCAATGTAGCCGTACCTCCCCAGGTTAAAGAAAATGGAGCAACCGTACTTGCGCCGGCACCTACCCAGTTATCGATGTATAAATAATATGTCTGACCTGCTACTACATCTAAGTACTGACAATAAGGTGTGAGTGAACCTCCGGCAGCATTGGTAATCGTACTGGTCATATTCAGACCTGTAGACGCTCCTACTCCGAGTACTGTTGCAGCATTACAGCGAATAGGCGTACCTAAGCTTCCGCACGCTACATTAGGCCCGTAGATTGCCCAGTCATAATCTGCATCCGGATCATTAGGAACCAAATTGAAAGTCAATGTTCCACTTGTAGCAATGGTAAGTTTGTACCATATAGAGTTATGCTCTCCGGTAGTTAGACAGCCGCCTAATGACTCATTTACCGCTCCGATTCCTGTCGGGCCGTAGTTAATTGTAGAATTTCCACAGACCGTTAATGCCGTCGAACAATCTGCCTGAGAAAATAAGCTCTGCGAAATACAAAACAAAATAAAAAGTAGAGTTTTTTTCATATAGAAGTGATTATTAGTGTTTAAACCGTATCAAATATACTAAAATTTAAATTATAATCACCAAATAATGATAATAGCAAAGTATTTAATAAAAAAAATATTATTTATTTACATATTCAATACTGATATTAAGAATTACTTAATGCTCGTCATATTACCACATAGGTTTTCCAGGTGAAAAATTTTATGAAACGGGCTTTTCACCTCATCCAAATGCTCTTTATCCTGAATGAAAGTATATCTTGATGCCAAAGAATTCATATCAGAAACAATCACCAGCCAACACTCATCAACTGATCTGTCATAGTAAGGAAATTTTTCGTTTTTCTTTTCTATGATTTCTAAAATTTTCTCAGAACAGAGCTCGTCAAAGAGATTCATATTGTATTCATGGGTAATAAAAACATTTCTGCGGTGAGACGATTTCCGGATGCTCTTTACACATCCTACTGCCTTATTTTTTTTGATGCTTTTATAAATACTAAAAATGATTTCCTCCTGCTGTTCGGGGTTGTCAAATTTCAAAGGAGTACGAAATGATAAAAAATAAACACCACGATATTTCGTGGTGTCTTCCTTTTCTAATAATATTTCTGCCTGACGGAATATTTTGTTCAGATTACTTTCAACCTTCTTCATTTCAAGATGATTGATGACTTCTGTCAATTCTATCCCTATCTTTTTGTTGTTAAATTTTGCGATAAAATCCGGGCTCTCGCAGGTAAGATTTTCAAATGTAATTTCAGGAAAATGGTGCATAAAAGAATTGAGCAGTAAAATCTCTGTTTTCTTTTTATATTTTTCCCGGTCATGAAGAGGAGATTCGTCGATTGTGCGATGGTATTTCTCCATCGGTTTCTTTTTCAGATGCTGATTAAGATAGTATAAGCTCAGATTCTTGATTAAATCTTCATCAGAAAAAATCTTTTTCATTGCTGGAAGTTTTTGATTATCAAAAATTTATATTTTAAAGGTAGTAAAAAAAACTATTCACCAGAAAGATTTAAAAATATTTATTATATAATTAATGTAAAGTTTATTTTCTTAATCAATACCTTTGAAACTTTAAACACAATAATTGAATTTTATGGATTTTAAAAACTTTAAAATACCTTACAGCATTGACGAGAAGTATTCTAAAAAAATTGCCTATTTTTCGATGGAATTTGCCCTTGAGCAAGTACTAAAAATATATTCCGGTGGATTGGGATTTCTCGCAGGCTCTCACATGAGAAGCGCTTACAATCTGAAACAGGATTTGGTAGGAATTGGCATTCTTTGGAAATTCGGCTATTACGATCAGGCAAGAAATCATGATCAGACCTTACAGCCGACATGGACGAGGAAAATGTACAGCTTTTTGGAAGATACAGGGATTAAATTTCAGATTGAAATTCACAGCGCACCAGTTTGGGTAAAAGTATGGTATCTTGACCCTGAAATTTTCCATACAGCGCCGATGTTTTTTCTTTCTACAGACGTTCCGGAAAATGATCATATCTCAAAAACAATCAGCCATAAACTATATGATGCCAATGAATCTACGAAGTTGGCTCAATATATTTTATTGGGAAAAGGTGGTGCAAAACTAATAGATGAGCTTAATATCGAAAGAGAAGTGTATCATTTAAATGAAGCACACGGGCTTCCTGCAGCATTTTATCTGTTAAAAAAATACGATGGAAATCTTAAAAAAGTAAAAGAAAAATTAGTTTTCACGACACATACACCAGAAGAAGCCGGGAACGAAAAGCATAATCTTAAATTATGCTACGATATGTCGTATTTTTCAGGCATGAGTATGGAGGAAGCGAAAAAACTGGAAGGTTCTGACGGTGAGCTTTTCAATCATTCTCTCTGTGCATTAAAAATGGCAAGAATAGCCAATGGAGTTTCTCAGCTTCACGGTGTGGTTTCCAGAGCGATGTGGAGTAAATATTCTGGAATTTGCGAGATCAAATCAATTACCAATGCTCAGGAATTTAAATATTGGTCTGATAAGCAGCTTTATAATGCGAAAGACGAAAACGATGAAACTGTTTTTGATTACCGCAAAAAAACCTTGAAGAAAAGACTTTTTAATATTGTTGCAGACCAAACGGGAAATCTGTTTAATCCAAACGTTTTTACCATTGTCTGGGCTAGAAGATTTGCAGGATACAAACGTGCAGATCTGCTGCTTCATGATAAAGACAGATTTTATAAACTGCTGAACAATCCGAAATATCCGGTGCAGATTATTTGGGCAGGAAAGCCTTATCCAATGGATTATTCTTCTATTTCAACATTCAATACTTTGGTAGAAGAAAGTAAAAACCACGCAAATATGGCCGTTTTGACGGGTTATGAATTATCTTTAAGCAAATCTCTGAAACAAGGCTCAGATTTGTGGCTCAACAACCCGAGAGTGCCAAGAGAAGCTTCGGGAACTTCTGGGATGTCTGCTGCAATGAACGGCTCGGTAAACCTGTCGACTGACGATGGATGGATTCCTGAATTTGCAAAACATGGTGAAAATTCTTTCGTCGTCCCCAAGTGTGATTACGAAAAAATGAGTATTTACGAACAGGATAATTATGATCTTAATGCATTATATGAAATCCTTGAAAAGGAAATCCTTCCTACTTATTATGACGAGCCGAAAAAATGGCGAAAAATACAGCAAAATGCTATGAATGATGTCAAAGACCAGTTCAACAGCGACCGAATGGCTGATGAATATTATGAAGTTCTTTACAACCAGAAAATGTAAAAATATAAAACCTTCCGCAGTTCACGGAAGGTTTTTTTACAATTAATCTTTTTTCTTTTTCTCTTTAGGTACTTTCAAACCTTTTTCACGTGCTTCAGATATTCCGATGGCTACTGCCTGCTTTTTATCTGTCACTTTCTTGCCGGATGATGACTTGAGCTTTCCATCTTTAAATTCTTTCATCACCTTTCCCACTTTTTCCTGAGCTTTCTCTGAATATTTAGTCTTGCTCATCATTGATATATTTAAGATTTAGATATAGAAACTCCAATTTCATAAACATGGGCATGCTTCAAATATTTTGAACGTTCTCTTGATGTCACAGATTCCAATTTATCATTTTTGATGACAATAATGGGGTCTTCGGCATTTTCGATTTCAAAATTGGCAAGATATCTTTCATCAGGTGCGTCACCTCTCATTTTTGACTGCATCTTTTGCAGCTCATCGGCATATTGCTTGAAACCGGGATCTGATGAATGAATGAATTTATACTCATCACCTGCATCTACATAATAATGAAGGTTTTTTTCTATAAGACCAGCTTCCGAAGTAATTTGCGGATTGTCATTTCCATCTTTAAAACCAACTTCTACTACAGTTCCACCAATTTTATCAGCATGCTCCTGTGCGTCTTTAATGCTTGAAAAACCGGTGTACACAATTTGATCATCCAATTCGTATTTATTCAGTTTCTGATGATGTGCATTTGTTTCCATAATTATCATTTTTAATGTTAAAAAATATATTCAATTTTTCTGCCAAAATTTAGTACCTCTTTATCTGTTACAACATTGACACTAATAAGGTAGTCATTTATTTACATTATAAACATCAATAAATATATTTATTTAGAAATTTTTGATTTAAGCATCTACTAATTAAAAAAAAATTAAATTTGCGCAAAATCTTACCTATATGAAACTGAGTTTTATTTTTTCTATTTTTCTATCATGTACAGCAATATTGGGCCATGCTCAAAGAATTGATGCTGAGAATATTTCCTTTCAATTACTAAAAGAACCGACTAATGCTGTGGAAGCTCAAAACAGAAATTATTCTGTCACTGTCAATTCACCGTATAATATCACAAAAGAAGATGCCATAAAAGAGGCAAAAGACAAACATCAGAAAAATGTAGATAATTATGACCAAAGCGTACAAGATGCCAAAAATCAACACGCTGAAAAATTAAAAGACTATGAAGCTGACGTAAAAAGACTTAACGAAAAATACAGAACAGAATCTGAGCAGTATAACAAAATGAAAACTGTAGAAAAAATTGCTATGAATGCAATGCCACCGGTTTTGAGACTGCCATCGCGTCCGCAAATGAATATCCCGCAAAAACCATTGTACACTGAGCCTGATCTTCGAAATGCACTAATAGTTGACAATAAGGTCCTTGCTTCTCAAATATCGATTGACGGCTTCACAAGAGGCGGAAATTACATTGATATTGCCATCAATATGGAGAGAACAAATTTTCAGGATAATGCAGGAAAATCATTTGCCAATCAGCCTACAAAGTTAGTCGTAAAGCAAGGTGGAACAGTAAAAATTGATAAAAATCTGTTTTCAGATTTTGAGGAGATCGCTTCTAGCCCCACTAATGAAATCAACTTGAGTGCTCACGAAAAAAATTATCTTCAGAAGGTGATTGCTAAGATCAATGATATTCTGGCTGAAAACTATGGCTTCTCAAAAATTATCTCAACGGTAAAATTAGAAAGTGTAAAAAACAAAGGAGAATATGACGATTTGGAAAAAGCGCATATTTACGTGACAACGAATCTTAAAAAAATGCAGGCAAAACCAGATTACGCTCCCAACAAAACAGCTTTTGAAAATTTGAACAAAGGTATTGACATCTGGAAAGCAACTCTTAAAAAGATCGATTACAACGATAAAAAAGCAATATTCAACGGCAAAATCGCAACCTATTTATATTTAAATTTAATACGTCTAAATCTTGCATTGGGAAATAAAACAGAGGCAGAAAAGTATCTTAACGAAATGCAGGAACACCTGGTAGATTTAAAATTATCTTTTGACCAAAATTATGAGCTGAAAGCTCTGGAACAAAAACTTTATAATTAAGATGAAAAAAACATTTATCATTACACTATCAGTAGTCAGTGCATTGGCTTTCGGGCAGAAGAAATTCGTTTACGGAGAAGGTTTTGAATATAATTCTCAATATGAAAAAGATATCAAGCTCGTTCTTTGTGATGACTATAATCAGTATGTATTCAGTGATATTAATGAAGACGGCTACAGCAGTTATCCTCATAAAAAAATAATCATCAGGAAACTTGATCAGAACGGAAGCCTTATCGATACTTTTATTAAAGATTATGCCAATAAAACAAACGGCGTTATTCACAATTATCTGGGATCTACAGAGATCGGCAAAGATCAGTTTGTAGTTTTCACTGAAGAGATTCAAAACAAAACAAACAGAAAAGAAATCTATCAGCACGTTTTCAATAAAAAAGATGGTAATTTTATCACCACAAGCATTGCAAAACTTTTCGTAGAATCTGGTTTAAAGCAAGGTACAACCTATGTCAGATTCTCAGAAAACGGAAAATATGCTGCGATCATCAATGACAGATCGGTCTCTAAAAAAACAGCCAATACTATTGATAATATGGTGATTGATCTTGCCACACTTTCAAAGAAATGGGAAAAAGAGATCACACTGGATACCGATTATATGGAAGATGAGCTTGCAGTAACCAATTCCGGGAGAGTATTGATTTTAAGAAAATCTACCGGCTGGAAAGAGTCTTCAAAATTGGTGTATGTTTCGGCGCAAGGCGAACAGGAAATTCCTTTAAAAGAAAAACTGATCTTGAAAACATTAACTCCGGTTTCTATTAATGATCAGGATTATCTTGTGTCATTCGGTTACTTTACGGGGATCAGAGTTAATCAGAGTAATTTTGCTGATATGGCATTCATCAATCTTCAAAACGGAAATATTGCCATGAGTGAAGTTCCGGAATACAGAAATAATACAACAATGTCTGGTATAGATATTCCGATTGCCCAGGTTGTGAACGGTAAAACATATCTGTACGGATTTGACATTAACAAAAGAATGCCGCAGTCTACCTCG